>JADGCS010000036.1:13311-38230 GCA_015228875.1 Deltaproteobacteria bacterium
CTCGAGTAGTTTGGCCTGCTCATGCTGTCCTGTAAAATCCACCAAAAAGACCGACAACTGCTGCAACAGACTTAAAGGGATCCGCTGATAGTTAACAAACACCTTGTTTTGACCCGAAAGGGTGACCTGTCTCTTGATGACAAGTTCTGTCGGGTGATCACTGTTTTCGACCCCCTCTGACTTGATGAGTTTTAAGACCTCATCGTTTGATTTGATATCAAAACTGGCCTCGACAATGGCCTCCGCAGCACCATCCCTTATCATCGTATGAGATGCCTTGTGCCCCAGGATAAGCCCAATGGCCTCGACCAGGATAGTCTTTCCCGCCCCCGTCTCCCCCGTGAGGACCTGAAAGCCGGTATTAAAGCTGATCCTTAAATCATCAACGACCGCCATGTTCTTGATGTAGAGTTCTTTAAGCATGTGAATGCCTCGTCTGGTTTTGGGGAGTCTCTTAAAAGACGGGAATAAGTGCAACTTTTTTTTGCAGGGAACAAGTGACTCACGTGACTTTGATGCCCCGAAGGAAATGCCCTTGGGGGACGCGATTGAGTTCCCCCGTCATGCGAGGAATGATGCGAGGAACGCACCCGCCATATTCCGAACGGCACACGGCCCGCGCTCTGTCGACTTTGAAATTCCTGGACATTAAATTATGCTGCGCAACACCAATCACAATCCTACACTCCCCCACCAAGGCCCGCCCGCATAAAATAGGCGCCAAAGCCAATGACCATTGCCCTTGCATCAACCGCAAGCCTCTCCAGAAACGCCTCTTTTGAAACCATCTCGCGTCGAACAAGTTCGTCACCGTCCCGACTGTTGAACTGAAAGGCATGTATGCCTTCGGGACTCATGCGCAAAAAGCCCCCAAGCCCTTCGTAAAACTCCGCCATCGAGGCATCCACATTAAAGAACCGGCCAAGGTGCTCTGTAACAACACCATGATGTGTGTGCCCGTATGCTACCCCGCTGATCCCCGCGTTTGCAAGATAGGCGCGGGCGGCTTCTGCGGCCGTGTGTCCCTGGGGTTTGGTCATAAAAGTGTAGAGCCATTCGTACTCCCTCATTTTAAGATACCGTTGAAAATCTGCCGCATATTGCCTTGCCACATCAAGCGATCCTCTGTATCCCTGTTTGAGGGCATCAAGAAACTTCTCTTCGATCACCTTGAGTCTTACCAAATGCCCCACATCAATACCGTCATTGGTAGGAATCCCGGCGTGCACCTGCAGCATACCGTATGCATCACGGTTGAGGATCTTGCCGTTATCAACCAGCCACCTGTTGACCGATTTAAAAAAATCGTTCTCCCTCACCTCTGCATGAAGTCTGTCTATTAAATCAGGGAGTAAGAAATTGATTGCGCTGATAACCCCGTCAACCCGCTTCATCTCCCCCCACCCGGCATACACCACGTTCACCTCCCGTTTAAACCACCCAATATCCATGACCGCATCAATAAAATTAAGCCCGCCCCACGAGACCCAGTTAACAAAACTCTCCCTGTCGCCTGCAAAGGCCAGCAAAAAAAACAACTCGTGATTGCCGATGAGAAAGGTGGTCTTACCGGCGTCCGTTGACCGCAGGATGTCAAAGACCCTTTTGCCCCCTCTATCGCGATCAAAGTAGTCCCCAACAAAGGTCACATGATCGGCCGCCATCACTGCCGCACTTTCAAGAATAGTTTTCAACCGCCACGCGTTCCCATGGACATCGCCAATCACAACGTGGGTCGGCAGATCGATCTCGCCCCTTTCTGTCCGCTCCAAGAGGGTGAGCGCCGACCTGAACCAGGGGAGTTCAATAAAACTTTCATCGTCAGTAAACGGCTCTGCTTTTACCTGATCGAGGGACGTCGCGCTACTCAGCCTGGCGTGCCTTAAGGGAAGAGACAGGGCCGGAAGGGAGTCCCTACCAACCACTATGGCTTGCCGCTCAAAATCTAGGATGATCAGGGTGTCGTCTTTAAGAATTGCGTTAGATGGTTCGAGGTCATCGTGATCCTCGGGACCTAGTCTTTGCTTTAAATTTTCGAGCCGCGCTAAACCCGTCATCGAGGACTCATCAAAAAGGGACGGGGCCTGCTCGTCCCGCATGAGCACATAAAAATTCCCCCTGTCGTAGACGATCCCGATGTACTGCACGGTACGATAGTCGGTAAGGCCCAGTTCTGTGAGCCTTTCTTCAAACCGCCGCGCGTTGATCACCTCTTCTTCGATGCGGTTTACCCTGAGCGGTTCGATGCGCTTGGAAATAACAGGGATTCCCCCCATCATAAACCGTTTCACCCGCGATTGATCGTAGGGCATAACATTGAGGCCATCAAGATGCTGATCCTGATGCCATTGCATGGTTTCGGGATCGGCAAATACATTCTCTTGCCTCTCGATAAATCTCGAAGGGCCGCCGAGGAACTCATTTGATAATTTAAGCCCCACCCCTGTTTTTAATACACACAAGGGCGGCAGGACTGTGTCGTTTCTATAAAAGATGAACCGGCCATCGTTAATCTGTCCCATCCTAAACAAGGCTTGGACGATCCTCATCCTGTCAACATCGTTGGGCAATGAGGCATCACAATCCAGAAAATCAGCGACATCGTCAACAGAATCGTATTCATATTCAATGGCGTGATGAGTGGCAACACCACTTCCGGTATACCCGCCGATCATAGAGGCCACAATATCCAGGAGGACATGGGTAGGGTTGTCTGCGTACTCGCGATCAGACGTGGCAGAACCGTTTGGATAACGCAATCCCGCGTACCTGACAATACGACTTAAGAACCAGCGGATATTTCTGGCCGAGAGAGAGTTAAAACCAATGGTGCGCAGGCTCTCTGCCAAAAAAAGGCGCTGCTTGACCGGTATGTCATCAAACTCATTGTCAGCCTGCAGACACGCGCGGGCAAGCCTGTCAACAAAACCAATGATCAGGAGTTCGTCACGCCTGACCCTGGCAAACTCGTCCCTCATCTGCGGGATGTCGCTCATACCCAGTTCGGGCCGTGTGATGACAGCGGTCTTTTTAACAAACGGCCCAGAACCCGCAACAAAGGGGTAATGCGCGGGGTATCTGTCAAGGTCGATCAGGTTGTCCTGCAACGGCTGAGGGGTGCGTCTTTGGAATCCCCCCCAGCGGGCCTCCCGCTGTGGCTGGTGCAGCATCATCCGTTGCCCCCTCAAGAAGGCATCGTGATGAACGGTGATATCGGGAAGAGGATAAGATCCCCGAGCGGGCGGCTCAACAGGTACCAGATTAACACAAGGTGCTCTAAGATTGATGCAGGGACGCATGTGACATCTATCGACAGGGATCGTTTAATGTTGCGTGGTTTTAACTAAATGCGGCAGTTAAAGAGTACAAAGCGACAGGTGATACGGGATTTAATTGGGTTCGGAGAGTCAAAGTCGCGCTATTATTTTCCGTCCTCCGGCATCTGTTCTGTTCTAACAAAAGTCCACAGAGTCTCACTTTTGAGACTCGTCCCAAAATATTGTGGACTGGACAAACAGGCACCAACAGGCAGGATTCGTTTAAAATCAAACTGTTATCTGTGTTGTGCACTTTGGCACGCCGTTTGCTTCAAGTGTCCGTATGATACACACACCATCAACACAAATCACTTTGGCAAACCACACAGAAAAAACCGCTTTGTTAATCCCCTCCGATCATCACAACAAGGCGTACATACAAACCACCACCGAACACGTCGTGAGTTACGCAGAAGGCCGTATCAAAATTATTGATGCCCACAATCAGGCGCTCAAAATTTCAAGCAATCAAAACAAAAAAGACACCCGACACAGCATGACCCTTGGAAAAAAATGCGAGGTTATTTTTGAACACACAAGGGTAGGCGATGGGTCGATGCAGATCTGCCAGGGCATGATTGTGATGGATGCAAACAAATCCACCCGCATCGCGTGCCGCACAGGTCAGAGAGCAGCAACCGCTGCGTGCGAACGACAAAATACAATCTTTCTGGAAACCGCCACCCTCAAGTATGCCCCACCACCCCAACTCATTGTTGTGCCAGAACAAGATGACATCACCGGGAACAAGCCACAGACCAATGCCCCCGACACGCCCCCCGATGTCAAAGTACTGCCAGATAATTACGGCACACAGGCAGGACAAAGTGTGGACAATAAACTCAAAGAGTTGGAGTCGTCCTTAAAGGCAAGGTTTACAAGCGTTACACAGGCTCAACTCACGTCGACCGGTATCAAAAAAAGATACTATCAGAATTTAATGACTGCTGTGACAGGTGACCTCTCCGAACTGAGCAACACGCAAGGACTCACGCGCTCTCAAAAGATTGCCCTGCATAATCGTATCGGTTACGAGGCCCACATCGAATTTAAATTCAATATTGCTCTCACCCATGGCAACAGCGTCAACTGGACAAACGATGAGCTTGTGGCCCTCGATAGAGAGTTATCAAAGATCCCCGCCACATTCCTGCGCAACGATCCCAAATTCATTGTGATCCAAAAAGAGCAACTGCCCAAAGGCGTGGCCGCTGGAAACACCAACACAGGCACGGTTCTCGTTGGTGAAGGGGCAAACAATATTCGCAGTGCCATCATCCACGAGGTGGGGCATAATCATGACACAGAAAATCCCCGCTGGCAGGAGTTCTTAAATATGTCGGGCTGGACAGATGTGACAGGCCAATTTACCACGGTGTCCCCTGATTTTATCGACGGCGCCTATCAACCACACTCCGGGTCGGCTGTTTTTAAGAGTGACGGAAAAAAATACACGGATAGCCAACTGGCAGATTTGGATGGCGACGGGGTCAAAGACGGCAGGATTCAAGTGCAGTACGGCCGCGTATACAGGGTAAATGCGGATGCCCGCTTTGTTTCGAGTTACGCAGGGATTCACCCCTGCGAAGATTTTGCAGAATCTTTTAGGGCCTTTTTTGATACCCGCAACAGCAATGGACCCCAGTCATCCCCTTCTGCGCGCCTTAAGGCAAGGGACCCCGAAAAATACGCCTTTATGAAACGGTTTACGGGCTGCGACCCACTGGCACCCAAAAAAAAGCTGGTGTAGATCTTGATAAACGGCAGTCAGAAAAGGCTAACAGACAGGAATAAACAAATGAACAAAAAAAAAATAACACCTGACACATCAATCTGCTGGTCGCAAGAGGATCTGGAACAACTTGAGGCCGCCTTATCCCAAATACCAACGCACCACATAGACGACAATCCCTTTCTCAACGAAATCACCCGCGATGGGGTACTCACCCAGAACACCAAACAATATCCGACAACGGCAGGAATCTATCTGGCACAGTCGCAAAAGATTATTTTGTACAACGCCTGTTTTGGCCCCGCTGTATCCATCGCCAAAACCAGATGTGATCGCACCGGTCTTGTGTTGTCAATCCTGGTGGGACATTCGCTCTTAAGAAATTTCGAACTGGGACAGGCGTGGGCCGAACAGTATTACCCTGTCTACAACACAGGTCGCGGCAGTGCTGCACACATCAAACTCGTTGACTTGAGCGCCCTTGATGAGGATGCCGTTAACCGTGAAGGGACCATTTTTATAAATCCAAAAACAGTCTCACTCGATCGACACTTTGCACTCTGCTATGCCTTTTTTATCCACGCCCCCCGCCTTCTTGCTATGACTGATACGTGGGCCTATGAATGTATCAAGCGCATCACCGGGTCTGTGTGATTTTTCCCATTGACCAGACAACAACAACAACAACAACAATAGATTCTTCCATCCAAACTTCTTTGTAAAATGAGGAGATAATTTTTGCATCCGGCTGTAACGTAATGCTTAGTTTGGTTGTTACGTTGGGCCGCGCTAGATTGCGCAACACCCCAAATTACCGTTGACACTGTGTCGTAATTAAGCGACAATGTTTTGATGGAAGTTAAGGAGAAAAAAATTCAAACTTTTGAAACAAATGATGGCAAAGTACCATTTGAAGATTGGATTAAAAGTTTGAAAGACAAAAAAGTTAGAGCGCGAATTTTTAGTAGAATTGACCGACTCAGACTGGGTAATTTTGGAGATTGTCGCAGCGTTGGAGGTGGCGTCTATGAATTACGTATACATTTTGGAGCTGGGTATCGTGTGTATTTTGGATTAGAAGGTGACAAGATTGTGATCCTGTTATGTGGTGGAGATAAGAAAACACAGAAAAAAGATATAGAGTGCGCACAAATGTATTGGAAGGAGTGTAAATAATATGGCAAAGAAAAAAAATTACGATGAATTCCTCAAAAATGAACTTCAAGATCCAGAAGTAGCCGCTGAGTATTTATCTGCATCACTTGAAAATGGCTCAGTTGAAGAGTTTTTAGTAGCTCTCAGAAATGTGGCTGAGGCCCATGGTGGTATAGGTGTGCTTTCAAACATCACTCATCTTAACCGTCAAAGCATGTACAAAACACTGTCTGAAGGAGGCAACCCACGCCTCACTAATCTTATGAGTATCCTGGAGGCTGTCGGAATAAATTTGAAATTCGAACCCCGTGAAGCTGCTACTGAATAAGCCTTTGGGCAATCCAACGAGCTAGGTGAGCGGCGTGCGGTACGCACGTCCAGCGGAGGCCGAAGGCCGGAGCGAACTCGACCGTATTGTTAGAGGTCATGCCGACGATTTTGTGTGGCCTAGCTCACGAATCCACATGAGGACATCCTGATATGCCGCCTCAAGAGCACTACCCAGACCCCCTGATGCCGCCAAATGCTCACTGCGACGTGACCCATAGTCCCAAGCCCTAACATTCCAACCGCCCTGACCATGCTCTAGCCATAATTGAAACAAGGCCGACTGATCATCCACGATCTGAAAGGACCGGACTCCCTCATCCCTATAACGTGTGGAGAGATGCAGGCCATGCGCTCTCGAGAAGTGGTTCAGCTGGGCGTCGATTTCTGCCGGAAACCTGTTCATAACGTCCAACATACATTCAACCGCCACATTGCGGTCGATCTCAGATGGCCAAGTAACAGAACACCCTCGGCGCTTCATTCGGTTCAAATCCTGACAAGATGCCAAAATTAAAATCCGTAGTGGGCGCAGCAGGATTTCCCTTCGCTCGCCTACGCATGCGGGCTACTCGCTCAGGGCCGCCTCATTTTGCTGTCGTTCGCATGCGCTCACTTATCCTCGCTATTCGCTCGGCGCTTCATTCGGTTCAAATCCTGACAAGATGCCAAAATTAAAATCTGTGGTGGGCGCAGCAGGATTTCCCTTCGCTCGCCTACGCATGCGGGCTACTCGCTCAGGGCCGCCTCATTTTGCTGTCGTTCGCATGCGCTCACTTATCCTCGCTATTCGCTCGGCGCTTCATTCGGTTCAAATCCTGACAAGATGCCAAAATTAAAATCTGTGGTGGGCGCAGCAGGATTTGAACCTGCGACTCCTACCGTGTGAAGGTAGTACTCTAGCCACTGAGTTATGCGCCCAAAGACGCGCCGTTACTGATTTGCCGCCTTTTTTGTTTTATCTGCCACAACGTGCAGGGTCTGCTTTCTGGGGACCGCTGTCAAAAAACAACCGTATTTTTTTATTTCTTCGAGGCGGCAGCTCCAGTACAGTTTGCCGTTATGAACCGTGATGTCGGGGCAGCTGTCACACATATTTAAAGAACCATCCGCCATAAAGTCAACAGGTTGTATGATGGCAAATGTCTGCACATAAGCTGGCTTAAACAGAGAGAGGGGGGTTTTTATTGTGTGAATAAAAATCCTGCGCGCAACCGCACGCATTTTTTTATCAAACGGGGCCAGCAAAAACGATGCGATCCTGCCCAGCGAGGTTGTTTTGGGGTCGGCATAACTTAACCATGTCCCCTTAAAGAGGTGATTGATATGCTGTGAAATCTCCATAAGACGCGGGCTGGTGTACCCAAACGTGGTGCTCCCTCTCGCCACCCTTGAGGCAAGGAGCCACTTTGTGGACATGGGATCGGCAGTACCGCCAAGGTACGAATTGGGCTCGTAGAGGGGATCAGCCTCTTTTATTTTGGCCACGACCTCGTTGGCCTTGATGAGCCTGTCCCCGCCCCAGGGCGACTCTTTGTACATATTTTCGATCTCCATTTTTTTTCCGTAGGCGTAAAAATCCAACGCCTCATCGTTAAGATCAGGTGACCGAAACAGGATAAACACCATGGTGTGAACGATGTCGGGGTACTGCTTTGCCCATCTGATGACATCGGGGACCTGATCGAGTGTTTTTACACTCACCGTCTGATTAAAGGAACAACCGATCCCGCCTTCGTTTGCAAGCATCTGCGCAAATTTTAATCGGAGGGCGTTGTGATCGGCCTCGACAGAGGCCTTTGAATCGCTCCTTTTTTGTGTGGTGTCGATATGAAAGGTAAAACCGTAGACACCTGCTTTTTTAAGATCCTTTAATAATTCTGGTGTCAGCTTTAACCCGTTGGTGTTGAGTATCGGCTTCCAACCCCCGTCTTTGATCATCCGGACGATTTCGACAATCTCCGGGTGCACCAGCGGGTCTCCCCCTGCAATACTGATGCAGTCGCTTTTTCTTAGTTTTTTCAAGACCGCGAGTTCTTCTGCTATTTGTGCGAGCGTCTTGTGACCGTTTTTTTCGTTGGGCCGGTAGCACCCCTCGCACGCAAGATTGCAGCTTGTCGTCACCTCGAGCCACGAGATCGCGTTGTCGGTAAACGACCACGGCAGACGATAATATTCCCTTGGATTTAATGCTGGCACTTCTGTCATTTTGTTTTTTCCTCCGTGATTCACTCAGGGGCAATAAACAATAAAAACCGTCGCCACCCCTTTTTTGTTAAGACTTCGGGTGTATAATATTTGTATCAAAGATACAACAATAAATTTACTGCGCACCCCCCGCAATCATGACCACGCATGACAAATATTTCATTGAATGAAAGCAAAAATTGAAATACAACGCCATGAATTCAAACATTTAATTCACTCAAAATCTTATCAATCAGGGGGGTTAAGATATGTATCCAATCGCCATGAGCCTTATACTCATCGTCTCTCTTATTGCCTTTGCCTACAGCATTTACCGGCGCACACAGCTTTTGCTCTCCGCAACCGGCACCGAATGCCGCTGTGGCGGGCATCTGGAACGCATTGGCAATGTCTTAAAGTTTGCGTTTGGACAAAAGAGACTCCTCTTTCGAGATGCAAAATCAGGGTTGATGCACGCCCTGATCTTCTGGGGGTTCTGCATTATTTCGCTCAGAACCATCACTTTCTTTGCCATGGGTTTTAAAGAGGACTTTGTCCTGCCGGGCTTAAGTGGTCTCGTTGGCATCATCTACAACGCCACGCTGACCCTGTTTCTTGTCTTTGTGATCCTTGCCTGTCTGTACGGCATCTACCGCCGCCTCATCATAAAACCAAAGAGACTCACCATATCCATGGAGGCCGTGTTTATACTCATGGTGATCATCTCTCTCTGCGCGAGTGATCTGATTTTCGAAGGCACACGCTTTGCGCTTCAAAAGCACATCGAGACCGGCGCCTTTTTGTCACCGGTTATTGGCAGTCTCTTTACGGCACTCTCCCCTGAGACCTTAAACATCATCGAGATCTGTTCCTACTTTTTACACGTGCTGCTGATTCTGGGCTTTCTCAACTACCTGCCCTACGGCAAACATTTTCATGTGATCACGGCCATACCCAATGTCTTTCTGTATAACCAAAGGCCTCACGGTGAACTTAAAAAAATGGATCTCACAAATGAGAGCGCCACAACATTTGGCATCGACCGTATCGAGCAATTCTCGTGGAAAAACTACCTCGACTGGTTTTCGTGCACAGAGTGCGGGCGCTGCACCGATCAATGCCCGGCCGCAAACTCCGAAAAACCCTTAAACCCCAAGGAACTCACCATCTCGCTCAGAAATTTTTTATACAACAAGGCCGACCGGATTATCAAAAAACGTGAGGGCAAATGCAACTGCGAGGTTGACGACCTTGGCTTTCTCAAGGACAACACACCCCTCATCGGCGACACCATCAGCCACGAGGTCCTGTGGTCCTGCACCAGCTGTCGGGCCTGTGAAGAGGCCTGTCCTGTCTTTATCGAATACGTCCAGGAGATCGTCGACATGCGGCGCAATCTGGTTCTCATGCAGGGCTCATTCCCTCCCGAACTGCAGACCGTGTTTCAAAACCTCGAGCGCAATTCCAACCCGTGGGGGATCAGCTTTAACGACCGCGCCAAATGGGCCGAAGGGCTTAACATCCCTCTGATGTCACAAAACCCGGACGTCGAATACCTCTATTACGTGGGTTGCGCGGGCTCCTTTGACGAGAGCAATAAAAAGGTGGCCGTCGCGTTTTCAAAACTTTTGCAAAAGGCCGGCGTCAAATTTGGCATCCTGGGTGTTGAAGAAAAATGCAACGGCGACTCCGCACGCAGACTGGGCAACGAATACCTGGCGCAGGCCATGATGCAGGAAAACGTAGACACCTTTAACAGGTACAACGTCAAAAAGGTCATCACAACCTGTCCTCACTGCTACAATACCATTAAAAACGAATTCAAACAGTTTGGCGGCAACTACGAGGTGATGCACCACACCGAGTTGCTAAATCAACTCATCAAAGAAGGCAAAATCAAGCCGTCAAAGGCCGTTGACACTGTCACCACGTTCCACGACTCCTGTTATCTGGGAAGGTACAACAATATTTATTCCGCCCCGAGAGAGATCCTGCAGAAAATACCGGGGGTAAAAATTGTTGAAATGGCAAACTCAAAGGACAAGGGCAGGTGCTGTGGTGCCGGCGGTGGACGCATGTGGCTCGAAGAAAACACAGGCAGGCGCGTCAATCAAATGAGGGTCGAAGACGCAAAACAAACGAGTGCCAACCTTGTTGCCACAGCCTGCCCCTTCTGCAAGACAATGGTATCAGATGCGATCTCCGAAACAAACGCTACAGGCATGACCTCAAAGGACCTCGTCGAGATACTCTGGGAATCTGTGGCAGATTAACCACCATGAAACATGGCATCATAATCATCTGCTCCCTGCTCACCCTCGCCCTGCCTGTGTCAGATGGGATTGCCAAAAAAAGGGGCAAGGACAGGCATGAAAATCCGAGACTCCTCAATCTCAATGCAGAAGAAAAAGAGATGTTTGACTCTCTCACAAAAAAACAGCAGAAAAACCTGCAGGAGGGAAAAATAGAAACCGGCTACAACGCGTGGATGGTCAAAAAAGCCCTGGGAGAACCCTACTACACGTCCGAACATCACCCCGTCTTTACAGACTACGAAGAGGTCTGGCTTTACACAAAAGAGGTGATCGATAAACAATACGAAGAAAATAAAATAATGGACCCCCAAACCAACTGGCCCACCATCCACAAATTCACCAGAATAAAAACCTGCACACAAGGCGATTTTTTTCTGCTCTATGACCGTGGCGTGGTCGACAAAATTGTCAGGGATACCAGCACAAAGATCTACGGTTCATGTACCATCACCACATCCGAAGAATTCCTGCCAATTGTAGATGGTAAGGCAAAGGGTCTGTAGGCTGTCACAGGGCCTGGGAGCCTGTCGGGCAACTGGTTGTTTTTGATAAAATTGAAGAGAAATCCCCTCTCCCAATTTGATTTACATAGGTGGGGAGAGGGTTAGGGAGAGGGATGCCTTGAAGGGCTTGTAAATAAAGGTTGCCGTGGTCACCCTCCCCCTAGCCCCCTCCCATCAAGGGAGGGGGGATTGGCTGGATTACAATATTTTCAAAGATTGAAAGTTCTCCGACAGGCTCCCAGTATAGGAGCCTTCAATCCCAAAAGGGGTATAAAAAAATGAAAGCAATCCTCGTCACTGGTGGCGCCGGGTATATCGGCTCCCACATGTGCAAATGCCTTGCTCACAACGGTTATGAACCTGTCACACTCGATAATTTATGTACAGGCCACGAGTCCGCGGTGAGATGGGGTCCCTTTTACAGAGGTTCAATCGCAGACACGGACCTCGTGCAACAGATCCTGTCAAGTCACAACATACAGGCCGTCATGCACTTTGCAGCACACAGCCTTGTGCCAGAATCCATCGCCGATCCGCTCAAATACTATCGCAACAATGTCAGCGGCACACTCAATCTGTTACAAGTCCTCATCCAACAAAAAGTCCTGCGTTTTATTTTTTCATCAACGGCAGCCATCTTTGGAGAGCCCGTGCAAACACCCCTGGACGAAAATCACCCCAAAAACCCCGTCAATCCTTACGGTCATTCAAAACTTTGGATTGAGCAAATTCTTAAAGACCTGCAAACCGCTCACAATGTTAATTCCATCTCACTCAGGTATTTTAATGCCGCAGGGGCCGATGCCGATCTTGAATTGGGAGAGGCACACAACCCCGAGACCCATCTCATCCCGTTGGTCCTTAAGGCCGCCCTCGATGGCAAGGACTCCCTCAAAATCCACGGCGATGACTACCCGACAAAAGACGGCACCTGCATCAGGGACTACATTCATGTTACGGATCTGGCGCAGGCCCATCTTAAGGCGCTCGAAAGGCTTATGAACAACAAGCCCGGCGGGGAATACAATCTGGGGAATGGTCAGGGGTTTTCTGTCAAAGAGGTGATCGAGACAGCCCGCAGGATCACGAGCCACCCCATCCCCGCAGATATCGTCGGACGGCGCGCAGGAGACCCGGCCGTGTTGATAAGCTCAAACGAAAAGGCAAAGAGAGATCTGCACTGGACGCCTCAATATACAAGCCTCGAAGAAATGATCACGTCTGCCTTTAACTGGTATAGCAAAGCCGGCATGTAGCAAAAAAACTTGTCACTCATCATGTCTTGTGTCATTAAGCCCAAGAACATCCATCATGAAAAAACCTGCAAAATTGTCAACAAAACACAATTTACATAGCAACATTTGCTATTGATTAACGATAACTGCAACAGACAGCAGCGTTATCCATGTTGGATCCGTTGTGAGACATGAATTAGCAACTCTTTATCGAGGAGATAATTATGGCAACAAAGAAAAAGAAAAAGGCAATAAGACCCATCTACATGAATTTGATCAATTGATAGACAAAAAATAACTGCCTGCTACCCCTCCGGTAGCAGGCAGTCACTTTGTAAATCAACATCAAAGACCACGCCACTGTCCGCTGTTTCAATACTACCAATCATTTGCGGGTGTTTGTTGATGACTTCTCTCGCGCCGATATCACCCGTGATCTGTAGGAGTTCGTCCCTGTAAATCGAACTCATCATCACAGGGTGGCCCCGTTTACCCTTGTATACAGGAACCATAATCTTCTGGCCGCGTGTTTCGTACGCCTCAATGATTGAATCGATCGTTGCAGTCTTGACAGTGGGCATGTCTGCAAGGACGATGATAAAGGCATCTGTTTGACTACTCGATTGCATGACTCCGAGACGCAAAGATGACCCCATGCCTTCCCTGTGATCTGCGTTGGTCAAGAGACTGATGCGCTCGTCATGGACCTGTTGTTTAAACGCAGGGTTCACAATGACAATGATATCGTTGATAAGAGAAGAATCCGTAAGATTTTGCAAAGCACACTGAAAAATCGTCTGGCCCCTGTAAGGCGCCGCCAGTTTATCGCCGCCAAAGCGTGTTGAAGCACCCGCCGCAAGGAGTATGGCTGTGATGTGCATTTTATTTATGAGCCCCGGTGCCTTTAAGTTCGGGGGCCGTCTTTTTGTGCTCAACAAAAAGCTCCGAGAGCCTCTGCACCGTTGACATGATCTTTTCGGGTGATGTCCCGTCACTAAAATTAAGGACACGCCCGCCCTCTTTTAAGACCCTGCCGCGAGTGACAACGGTGTCAATCTCGCTGCCGTCTGCCGCCCAGATGATGTTTTCCATCACGTTATCGAGACGCGTCGGGACAAGATTGGGTTTGTCCAGGGTCAGCAGGATAAAATCTGCCCGTTTTTCTACAGCAAGCTCTCCCTGGTCCTGCCTGAGCATCTTTGCCGGTATCGAGGTGATCATCTCCAAAAGCTCCTGGGATTTGAGCAGTGTGGCGTCCTGATATTTTGCCTTCTGATACTGGGCAGCAAGCCTTGCCGCTGCCATGATGTTTTGATTATCCGCAGAACCAGATCCGTCTGTAGAGATGGCCACAGGGACACCTGCCTTAAGCATCTCAATAATGGGGGGCATGCCCGAACCCAGTATGGTATTGGCAAGCGGGTTATGAACAACCTTGGCTTTTGTTTTTGCAAGGATCTCCACATCTCTTGGCCCGCAGTTAACCTGATGCGCCAGCACAGAGTCTTCGTCTAAAATACCTATGGACTCTGCAAACTCGACAGGTGTTTTACCAGGCTCAATCGCCTCTTTAAACCAGCGCGTGGTCTTTGGCTCTTCTGATGAATGAATGTGAAACAATGTGCCGTGCTTTCTGGCCCACTCCTTGAGTGGCACAAGGATCTTGCGGCTGTTTGAAAAAATCTGGTCAGGCCCCGGACAAAAACTGGTGCGCAGAAGTCCTGTGATTGATAACGCCTGCTCAAGACGCAGCAAGGCATCCTCCGGCTGATCCAAAAGCTCTGCAACATAGTGCCTGTCCTGCCCTCCAATAGCGACAATCATTGTTGTTCCGGCCCACTCGTTTACCAGGGCGATTTCTTTAAAGTGATACTTGTTGTGATTGCAGTGATGCACCATGCTGGTGGTGATCCCGTAATGAATATCGCAGAGCCTTGCCATGCGGTATGTGGCAATGTGCGGTGTCACACCCAGTTCGTGTGTCAGGGAGTCGTATTGTTTGTTGATAAACCCCGTGAACGGATTGACTGCATGATCAAGCCACGCGGTCAGGGGTTCATCCTTTGCAATACCAATCAATGGTTGTTCGTGATCGTGTCCGTGCGCCTTGACAAACGCGGGGAGAAGAACACCGTTAAGACAGGGTATACCGGGCCCCTGCCCTTTTTTTCCCAGAATCTGAAGATGATCTCCATAAGTTGCAAGAATCCGTTTCGCGATCTCGGGTGTAAAGCGACCCACCTCTTTTATTTTTTCCCCCTCTGCCAGCACGTAGCCGTCTTCTATTCTCAATGTTTTATCTGCGCCTGCAAGGGGCAGAAGAAACCGCGCCCTTAAGATTATGTGTGTTGATGGTTTCATGTCCTCAAGTTACTAACTTGACTTTGACGCGGTTGAATGACTCCATGTTGCGAGGAATGCACCCGCGCTCTGTCGATTTTGAAATTCCTATACCTCAATCTTCCCCAACGCCTTAAGAACTTTTTCGGCACTGAACGGCCAACTGCGTATCCAGACCCCTACAGCGTCATGGATTGCCGAGGCAATCACAGGTGCGGCGCCATTGCATGAGATCTCGGATACTGATTTTCCTCCATACGGTCCAAACGGGTCGTTGGTCTCTACCAGCTCTGCCTTAAAATCCGCAGGCAGATCGTTGATCATCGGCACCCTGTAGTCCCTGAGGGTCGCATTAATACAGTGTCCCGTGTCATCAAGGATCATTTCTTCATAAAGTGAATGTCCGATTGTTTTTAAAACACCCCCGTAAATCTGCCCCAGTGCGAGTTCGGGATTAATGGGTGTTCCGCAATCCTGCAGGGCATAGTATTTTTGAATCCGCACCTCACCCGTACGAGTATTGACAGCCACCTGGCAAAAGTGCGCCCCGTAAGGAAATGCCGCCTTGTCGGTTGTAAAACCGGCCGTCACCGAAATCTGACCGCTCCCTGTCCCGCTTTGGGTGAACCTTGAGATCTCGGCGAATGTCACAGAACCCTTTTGCCCCTTAACCTGCGATGGAAAGACAAGGGAGAGGGTCTCCGCAGGCTCTTTGAGCATGAGAGATGCCGTCTCGATGAGTTTTTGCCGCATGGCCTTTGCGGCCTCAAGCGCTGCGCTCCCCGAAAAAAAGGTCCCGCTCGATGCGTAGGCCCCATCATCATAAGGGGTCACGTCGGTATCGGCGGCGATCAGCGAGACTGCCTCCATCTTGACACACAGACACTCCGCAACCATTTTGGTTGTGAGTGTGTCGAGTCCTGTGCCCAGGTCCGTCCCGCCGCTTAACAGCATCAACGTTCCATCGCCAAGCAGTGTGACACTTGCATTGGCCGAATCAAGACCCGGAAGCCCCGAACCTTGCTGAATGATGGTCACACCCTTGCCAATCCTGATATCGGGGTCAGCGCTGTGTTCCTTATGCCCCCAGGCGATCATCTGCGCCCCTTTTTTTAATGCAGGCCCCAACCCGCAGCTCGAGACCTTCTGCGGGACCCCTTCGCGCCCCTCGCCGAGACATTTGAGGATCTCAAGCATCGATCCATCATGCACCCTGTTTTTTTCGAGCACACTTAAATGATCCAACCCCAGGCTATCGGCAAGTTCAGCAACGGCAAGCTGCAACGCGTAGGAACCCTGCGGTGCCCCATAACCCTGATAGGCCCCGCAGGGCGGGATATTTGAATAATACGTATCAACCTGAAAATGCACATGGTCACAGAGAAAGAGGGGAAGCGATTTTGAACACGCGTTCATGGGGACCGTGAGACAATGCGCTCCGTAAGGCCCTGTATTGGCCCGCACATGCATATGTATAGCGGTCAAGCGCCCGTCCTTTTTTGCGCCAAGTTTTACCTTGATTTTCATCGGGTGACGTGTGCGGGATGCAATAAATTCCTCTTCGCGGTTAAATTTAAACAGGACCGGTCTCCCTGTCACCCAGGTGCAGTAGGCCGCCACTTCTTCCAGCACAATATCCTGCTTGGCCCCAAACCCCCCGCCCACGCGCTCTTTGATGACCCTTATTTTGTTTTCACTCACACCCAGTATTCGCGCCACAATGCGCCTTAAGTGCCACGGCACCTGTGTGGATGCGTGGATGATGAGCCGGTCACCCGCCATTTTTGTATACACAACGTGCGGCTCAAGCGGCGTACACTGTATCTGCGTGGTCTGGTACTCCTGCTCAAAAACAACATCTGCGTCTTTAAATCCCTGGCTGATTGCTCCAATCCCGCCACTCACACTGGCCGCAATATTTTTTTTGGGATGGGCATGGATGGGAAACTGATAGATGATCCTTCCATCCCGTGGATCTGCCCCGCTGTTATCGAGATCTTTGGGTGCACCCACAACGTACTCGAGCACAGAGTTGTGAACAAGCGGCGCACCCTCTGCCGCAGCCTCATCAACAGACAGCACGGGCTTTAATATTTCATACTCCACCCGGATTTTTTTTACTGCCTCCGCCGCGATCTCGTTTGTCTCGGCAACAACAGCGGCCACGCGATCGCCCACATGACGGACTTTTTCACCAAACAACTTTCGATCGTACGGCGATGGCTCGGGAAACCCCTGCCCCGCCTGATTATAATAAACATCGGGACAGTTTTTATGTGTGACGACCAGAGCCACACCGGGCATGTTTAAGGCATCGGTTGTATCGATATTTTTTATATAAGCATGTGCGTGGGGAGAACGAAGCATCTTGAGGTATAAACTGCCGCTCTCTACCATGTCTTCGACATAGGCCTTTTCACCCCTGACAAGACGCGGGCCGTCCACCTTGGGTTCTACTTTGCCAACAACCCTTAAGTCCTCCCGAAACTCGGGGGCCGTTTGACATGTGTAGCCAGGCGTCACAAGCCTCTTTGCCGCGAGTGACACCGCCGTAAAAAACTGCTGGTAACCGGTGCAGCGGCAAAAAATACCCGACAGGGCATCTTTAACGGCACGCTCGTCTGGTGAAGGGTTGCGGCTAAGCAAATCGGTGACAGCAAGGATCATCGCGGGGGAACAATACCCGCACTGAACCACCCCCGCATCAATAAATGCCTGCTGCACAACAGAGAGCTGCCTGTTTTTTGCAAGATAATCGACGGTGTAAACTTCTTTATCGTCAATCTGAGCTGTCAAGAGAAGACACGCATTGACCGTCTTTTTATTGACCACAATGGTGCAGGCCCCGCAGCTCCCCTGACAGTCACACCCATTACGCACAGAGGTCACACTGTGACGCTTTAGAAAATCGAGGACCTTTTCCCCGGGGGCTGTTTCCCACTCACGCATCATCCCATTGAGTTTAAATTTGATCTTCATGAGCCGCCCCCCGCTTGTCCCTCACAGGCCCGACAGAGGGCCTGTGCCACCATCACACCGGCCTCATATTTTTTAAACACGACACTCCCCCTGAAATCTGGGGTAGCCTCTACCGCCCGACTCACAAGGTTTTGCAGTTCATCCACACCCGGCAAGACACGCCCTGCCAAGTTACTAACTTGACTTTGACGCGGTTGAATTCCTTCATTTTGCGAGGAATGCACCCGCGCTCTGTCGACTTTGAAATTCCTAGATATTAAATTATTTTCGACAGCCAAAAGCCGCTGGCGTTTTAGACCCACCCCACCGAGGATGATCATGATTTCGCTGACAACACGGTCTTGACAAACCACTGAGACAGCGGTCGTGATGAGTGAGAGATCGTTTGCAGAACAGCGGTAATTAAGGCAGCTGACCCGCCTGTCTGCTTTGACCTGCGGGATTTTTACCGCCACCAGCAGATCTGTTCCCGGTGCCTGTAAAAAATCGGAGAGCAGAACAACCTTTGTACCTTGAGGGCCCTCTATTTCTACAGACGCACCAGCCACAAGCAGTGTGGGAATGATGTCGCTGTAGGGTTTGTTGCAGACCAGATGCCCGCCAAGGGTCGCTGCGTTTCTGATGTTTCGATTGATGATCTGCGCCGCTGCCTGTTTGATAAAGTCCGGAGTTTTTGTGTCATCGATCAGTTGTTGCATGGTGCAGTGGGCACCTATGGTGAGGCCTTCGTTGTCCTGTTGGATCTGGTTTAATCCCAACCCTTCAAGAAAGATAAGTTGATCAGGTTGCGGATAAAAATCTTTGGAATTAATCTCTGTGCCGCCCGCAAGATAGAACACACTGCCCTTTAAATCGTTTTTTAACCCTAAGGCCTCTGCAACTGATTGCGGCCTGAAAATATTTGTAATCATGTATGCCAACTCCCTAGGCACTCAGCAGTGCTTTTCTACGCGTTTCAGCATCAATTTCTGCATGATGTCCCCCCGCGTAGAATTTTCAGCTTTAGGCGGGTTAGGTTCATCAATCGGCAGACAGCCCCTTAAGAATCATGCGGGAGTGAATCATCCCCATATAATTACCCGCAGGACCAACAACAGGTATCGAGTGGATTTTGTGCCTGACAATTTTTTTGACAACATTTTTTAAACTGTCTTCCTGAAACACAGTCACAATTTTCTGGCTTTCGTTGACTTTGGACAATGATTTGTTCATGAGCATCTCAATGCGGCTCTTTTGACTGGGGATGTCGGCAAAAACAGACCTGATCATATCGATGTCGTTTCGGGTGACCACACGCACGATCTGTTCGTTATCGATCACTGCAACGCTGTCCCTGTTTTTTTTGACCATAAGGTCATAAGCATCACCCACGGTCTGACTGATCTCCAACGCAGGATAGTCTTCGTCCATGGCATCCTGTGCCATGACATGATCAAAACCTTCTGAAAGATCAATCCCAACAGCCTCACCGTCTTCTGCTTCTGACTGCTCCGCAAACTCGGCATGATACACATCCTTAACAATCCCATCGCTGATCAAGATGTTAAGCGGCATGGCGGGTGAGTCATCCAGTTTAAGTGCAAAACCCATAATAACATATTTTAAATTTCCGGCTACGGCTTTATTTTTGCTGCCATCCTCGGGCATGACCTCTGTCGCTGAGAGTTCGAGTTTGATATTGCTGTCGATATGGGCCGCAAAATGCTTGTTTAAACTTTTTAAAAAATGGCTCGAAACCTTTTGATAATGACCCGTAAAGGTTCGCTCACCTGCATCCGTCGCAAGGAGTTTTTCAAGGTCTTCGGATGATTTGTTTGCAGTATAGGCAACAAGGGCAACAGCAAGTTCAAACGAGGCAAAAAAAATGATGGTCCCTTCTTTACCTTCCCACGTTATTTTTGACACCAGCCCCTTTTTTTTTCTTTTAAAAAAATCTTCAAACGGGCCGTATTTAAATGAGGCTTTATCCTGAGTCACCTGTTTTTGAACAAGTGCCCCGATTCTTTTGGCCATATCGCCGGCACATTCTTCCAACTGCGGACCAAATTTGCCAAGGGTTTCGTCGTTTATGGGTTTAAGTGACATGGGGGGATGAAAAACACAAACGAGGGATAAAATCAATGCAGATTCTTTGATTGATTTTCTGACAGAAGCCCCTTCTCGCTGATACAAAAGATTGTAATCTGCCCCATAATATCATAGTCCCTGCCCCATGCACGATCACAGGCACATGGTGCACCCCAACCTCTACACACGCCGCCCGACCCGTACGGTATTTGTTGGTCACATGGGGATGGGTGGCAACAATCCCATACGCATACAGAGCATGACCTCATCGAGTACCAAGGATACGGATGCCACGATTGCAGAGATTAAGGCCCTTGTTCATGCGGGGTGTGAGATTGTCAGGCTCACAGTGCCAACAAAGGCCGACTGCGACAATCTAAAAAATATCCGCCGTGTCCTTAAACAAAAAAAAATAAAATGCCCTCTGGTGGCCGATATCCATTTTACACCTTCAATCGCCATGGAGGCCGTTAATTATGTGGAGAAAATCCGCATCAATCCCGGTAATTTTGCCGACAAAAAACTGTTTGAACAGCGTGACTATACAGATCAAGAATATGCTGCAGAAATTTTGCGCATCACCGAAAAATTTGCGCCCCTTGTGATCAAATGCAGGGATCAGGGTGTGGCCATGCGCATCGGGACAAACCATGGTTCCCTTTCCGACCGCATCATGAATCGCTACGGCAACACACCCACCGGCATGGTCGAATCCGCACTCGAATTTCTTTACATCGCGATACAAAACAATTTTCACGATCTTGTTTTCTCGATGAAGGCATCAAATACCAAGGTCATGATCGCGGCCTACAGGCTCCTTGCCATGCGTCTTGATGAAAAAGGCATGAACTACCCGTTTCATCTGGGTGTGACAGAGGCGGGTGACGGCGAAGACGGGCGCATTAAATCGTCTGTTGGTATCGGCACCCTGCTGCACGAGGGCATAGGCGATACAATCAGGGTCTCGCTCACCGAGGATTCGGTCCACGAAATCCCCGTTGCTGGCGTTTTAGCGGCACCAAGCAATGCCCTGTTTTACATCAAACTTGATCCTCCACCACAAACACCGCCTTGTCATTGGACACATCAAGACCTCTACAACAGGCACTCACAAATGGATACACGGCGTCAGACCCTCAAACAATCCGTGGGGGACCTCTCTTTTGAACCTAGGCAGGTTTTTTCTATGCCCCGAAGGAAATCCCCTTGGGGGACGCGTTTCGGCAACAAAATTTTCGAGTCGCCTGCCCGCGTAGGTTTTTCCGCTTTATGCGGGTTGGGAAACACCGAACCCGTCAGGGTATGGACAGATGTGCCATCGGTCCACGACTTTAAAAATTTTGCAGAAACAGTTTCATCAGATCCCTGTTTTGAAGGGATCGAGATCCCTGCGGGCCTGTACGATCAAGATGTCGTAAAAATCGTGAACAGCATGAACCTGCCCCTGTCTGTCATGACCAGCAACATCGCTTCAATCAATGATTTTCCAGATGCACATAAAGTCGTCTGCCTTGTCAAGTCGCGCAGTCATCTTGATCACCTCCTCAACATGGACAGCGTCCACCACGCACCCTGTCATCTCGAACTCTGTTTTAAGCTGCCGGACTATCCCTTTTACACCGAGGCTTTTTTGGACGATGTAAAACGCATCAGGCAATTTGCAAATCTTCGGCCGCATCTTGGTGTGAGTCTTATCACAAGTAATCCAGCGCAGGATTACCGGATACTCGCAAGCACGTTGGATCATCACAATCTCAAGTTTCCCATACACCTGCGTTACTCACAAAATATATGGCCGCCCCACACAGATGCCTCCGCACACATGGGGTCTCTGCTTGTCGACGGCATCGGGGACAGCCTTCAAATAGCGGGTTTGATCTCTTATCAGGAAAAACTCTCACTCAGCTACGGGATTCTGCAGGCCTGCCGTGTACGCATCACAAAGACCGAATTTATTGCTTGCCCTTCGTGCGGCAGGACCCTCTTTGATCTTAAAAGCGTCACGACTCAAATAAAGGCCAGGACCTCACACCTTAAGGGTGTCAAGATCGCCATTATGGGTTGTATCGTCAATGGCCCAGGTGAAATGGCCGATGCCGATTTTGGCTATGTAGGGACCGGCAAAAAAAAGGTCAGCCTCTATGTTGGCAAAAATTGTATCGAAAAAAACATCCCGGAGGACGAGGCCCTGGAGCGGCTGATCAGTCTCATCAAGGAACATAACAGATGGGTTGATCATCCTGCGTATCCTGGTGCCACGCGTGGTTCGATTGCAAATTCAGGTTAATCATATGGCCACAAACAAAAAAACAGCCTTTATCATTGGCGCCGGGCCTGCGGGACTCACCGCGGCCTTTGAACTCCTTGCGCAGACAGAGATCAAACCTGTGATCCTTGAAATGTCAGGCGAGATCGGCGGGATCTCAAAAACAATCAATTACAGGGGCAACCGCATCGATATCGGCGGTCACCGTTTTTTTTCAAAATCGGACAGGGTCATGCGCTGGTGGCAGAATATCCTGCCCATCGACGAGCAGGAAACCCTTCCTGCAGGTGAAACAAGCGACCGTATGCTGGCAGCCGACCGCACAAACAACCGGCAGAAAAAAATGATCATCCGCGAACGCCTCTCCCGCATTTTTTTTCTGCGCCGCTTTTTTGACTACCCTGTCTCCCTCAACAGCAACACTATCAAAAACCTGGGTATCACACGCATGATCAGGATCGGACTCGGCTACATCATGGCCCGCCTCTCACCCATCAGGGACGAAAAAAACCTCGAGGACTTTTTTATCAACCGCTTTGGCAAAGAACTCTACAACACTTTTTTTAAGGATTACACCGAAAAGGTCTGGGGAGTCCCCTGCCATCAAATCAAGCCCGAATGGGGTGCGCAGAGGATCAAGGGTCTCTCCATCACCAGGGCGCTGCTGCACGCCGTAAAATCCTTTTTTAAAAAAGATGCCTCACTCTCACAAAAAAATACCGAGACCAGCCTCATCGATAAATTTGCCTACCCCAAATACGGCCCGGGACAGCTTTGGGAAGAGGTGGCTCAAATCATCATCAACAAAGGCGGTGAGATTCACCTTCACCACAAGGTCACACACATCAATCACAATCAAGACCATGTCACGGGAATCACGGCCGTCAACACACAGAACCAGACCACCTTTCAAAGTAACGCGGACTATGTCATCTCTACAATGCCGATCAGGGACCTTGTCAGCGGATTGACAAACCCTCCCCCCGATGTCCTTAAAACCGCGCAGGGTCTCACTTACAGGGACTTTATGACCCTGGGCCTCCTGCTCAACAAACTCAAAATTACAAACACAACAAAAATCAAAACCATCAACAACCTTGTCCCCGACAACTGGATCTACATTCAAGAACGCGATGTCAAGCTCGGCAGGCTGCAGATTTTTAACAACTGGAGTCCCTACATGATCGCAGATCAAACCAAAGTCTGGATCGGGTTGGAATACTTCTGCACAGAAGGCGACGACCTGTGGACCATGGATGATGGTGACTTTGCCAGATTGGGCATCAGGGAACTCTGCAAGATTGATATCATCGAAGAAAAAGAAGTCCTCGACTGGACCGTCATCCGCATGCCCAAGGCCTACCCCGCCTATTTTGGCACGTACGACAACCTGCACCTGATCAGGGATTATGTAAGCTCTTTTAAAAACCTCTTTCTCATAGGACGCAACGGACTGCACCGCTACAACAATCAGGATCACTCCATGCTCACAGCCATGGAGGCCGTGAACAATATCGTAAACAACATCACCACAAAAGACAACATCTGGGAGATCAATGCCGAACAGGATTACCACGAAGAAAAATCAAGTGACTCACTTGATTGAGACGCGGTTGCATGCCGCCACGATACGGGCATCTCGCCTGCGCTCAACCGACCCTGCCATCCCCAGGTATAAAAACATCCTCCTCCTGCTGATCTGGTTCGTGTTGGCATCGATCCTGTTATATCATCACGAACCCTGGCGTGACGAGGCCCAGAGCTGGCTGCTCGTCACCCACCTTGATCTTGCGGGGCTTTTACGCCACATGCCCTTTGAGGGGACACCCGCCCTCTGGCACCTGATTCTCTTTCCGTTCGCAAAGATGGGTCTTCCCTACAGCGCACAATCTGTCATACATCTCCTGATGGCCTTTGCAGTAGTCTCGTTGTTTGTTTTAAAATCCCCTTTTTCTTTTTTGACAAAGCTGCTTTTTGTTTTGTCTTATTTTTTTCTCTTTGAATATGCCGTTGTGGCCAGAAGCTACGCCCTCACCGTCCTTTTTTTGTTTTTGATTGCGGCAAATGATGAGAAAAGGCTTATTAATGTCCGCCGCCACCTTTTGTTTATCGCCCTTCTCGCACACACCAATATTCACGGGATGATACTCGCGGTGATTTTTTTTACCTCTTATGCGTGGGATGTTTATGCTGCAAGGATTTCTGGTCTTAGAAACACACTGTATTTTTTGACCACATTGATCTTTTTTCTCCTCGCTGTGCTGCAGATACTTCCCGGGCCGGATCAGATCGCTCCTCCTTTGTCACAGACACTGGATCTCCCTGCACCCTTTGTGGCCATCCGCAACGCCTTTTTTCCGGGATTGGGTTTGATGCAAAAAACAGTCTGCACCGCCCTGGGTGTGTTGAGTCTGGCATTTCTCCTCTGGCCTCTGTGGCAGAACAGGCGGGTCTTTGCCGTCATCGTTATTTCCATCATGGCGCTGCTCGCTTTTT
>JADGCS010000037.1 GCA_015228875.1 Deltaproteobacteria bacterium
GTATCTGGATGGAGGCGGGTTGATGGCTGCCGCAGAGCATGCGCTGTCCAACACGGGGCTCGAATCATTTTTTGCAGAGGCGCCGGATCTTATGCGCGCGCCGTACGATAATCTGGTGCAGTATGCAGACGAGTTGCAGTGCGCAAAAGACATGGGCGAAAACCTGTATTGTCCTGCAAGCTCAAAGATCGCCGATAAAGAGGTTGCGGCAGATGTCAACAATCTTATCCACGCCCTTAATAAAACAAAGCGCGCGCTGTGGTATGGTTACAAACAACACCCGGCCCTGTCCCGCATGCTGTCTCAATGGGCCGAGAATGAGGGGCTGGGGAACGATGTCAAAGATATCGAGTCGGTCAATCTTAAACTTGAGTCATTGGTTTGGAGGGTCGCAAACGCAAAATCCAGGGATGATCTTGCGCCTTGTGTTGAGGAACTTTACTCACTGTTGGGTCCCGATGGACTTTTAACCAAGGCGTGTGCGTCGGCGGAGTCTGATGGCATTGAGATGGGGATTGGGTTTGCCCAGACAATGCTCGAGATTGTGGCAACCAGCGTTGTTTCGGGTGGTGTGGGTGCGGTTGTGCGTGTGGCTCGCGTGGCGCGTGCGGCAAGATTGGTCAAGGCCACTGAGCAGGCTGTGCAGGCGGCAGAGATGGCGACCGGTGCCGAAAAGGCTTTAGCTGTGGCACGGGCAGTCAAACTTGCAAAGACGGCAAAGGCCGCAGAAAAGTCGGTGAGTGCCGTGACAAAGGCTGCGCAAACGGCTGGAGCCGCTCAAAAACTCTCAAAGGCTGCAAAGGCCGCAAAATATATCACTCAAAAGACCGAGGAGGCGTGGCAGGCCTTTAAGATGGGATTTAACATGCAGTTTGCGCACAATGCGCTTGCCCTTGAATCCGGTGAACTGCGGCAGGGTTCAGAAAAAGTCCTCAACTGGTTTAAGGACGCCATGGCCACGGGTGTTTCGACGTCGTTCTCAACATTTGCACAGGCATCGGGTTCTCTTGGAAAGCACGTCCTCAAACGTTTTGCCGATCGTTACAATCCCGTTCGTATTACTTCGATGATCCACATGGGGACAGACTCGTTTATGGAAATAGTCGAAGAGATGGTGGATGCCTATGCAAGACAGGCACTTGATGGTGATGTCAATGCCATGACTGAGAATGAATTTGATGATATCTGGAAACTCTGTCTCATCGGTGGCGGCCTCAAACCGGGGATGGTCAAGGCGATGATTGAGGGGAAAAATACCGATGTGCGCAAAGGGGGTGGCGAGGTGGATGGCAGTGTGGTAGGTGAAGCGGGTAGTGCGGTGGATGGGGTTGTTGATGACGAGGGTGGGCTGGCGGGTGCTGTTCATGAACTCGACGGGATAAAAGGGTTGGATCAGGCCTTTGAGGGTAAAAAAGTTTATGATGGGGAATCTGGCAGGGCATTTATGTTTAAGGATGGGCGCTGGCAGGAAATGCAAAGATACTATCATTATACTTCGGCTGATGGGGCTCAAAAGATTGTCGATGAGAGAACAATTCGCGCGAGTCGGGCATCTTTTTCGACAAGGAGAAAGAATAGTTATTTTACAGATATTTCTCCCGACAGGATTACGACAAATTTTTCTGACAGCTTGTTTTTTCTGAGGCCTCTGGGGGCCTTTGCCGGGATGTTTTATTCGAGATTTGTCGATGTGAATCCAGATCAAGCAACACATTATATTGAGATCTGGGCCTTACCAGGTACACTCAAATCAACGCTTCTGGATAGATTTACCAGAATGAGAGAACATGTTCATGTAGGTGATCTTAGTTTTGATGAAGGTGATTTTTTGATCCGGCCCGTGCAGAAAGTGAGCGAGGCCCAAAGACATCAAGCGCAGGCCGCACCGGGGGTTGGTTTGCTGGGACAGGCCTTGACCATTGCTGCCGAGTATCAAACGCCGCTTATGGCGGCGGGTATCGTGGCTGGGGCACTTGCTGTTGCTGCGTCTGCGTTGGGTGTTGATGGAAAGCAACAATCAACATCGGGGGGCACCGGCACAGAGGCACCCGCAGGGGAACAGACAGCAGGTGGAGAGGCCAAACAGGGACTCGATCCTGCAGGGACAAGTGCGGGCGAGGTAGTTGCTACACCATCTCCCGAAACACAAGATGTGACAAGCGCACAACAGGCTGTTGAGGGAAAAACGGATCGTGTCAATGAGGAGACGAGGGCAACCCAACCACATGTTGATGCGGCTAGAGTTGAAGCGGGACGATTACGTATCAAGGAAGCATTGGGAGATGACTACGAGGAACAGGTCAGGATTATTGAGGGTTGGCCAAGGGATGTTCAGCTTCGTTTTTATCATCATCAAGCCGATTTCAATCCCGTCCCACAGGGAAAACCCAACCGCTTTAAACCTGGTGAGATTGTTTTTAACGATCCAAAGGCCGAAATGAAATTGGAGATCGAAAAGGTAGACGAATTCAACCGTTCGTTAACCGAGGAGATGAGTCCTGATAAACCATGGAGGCGCATCGCCGCAACGCCACAACAAGCCGCCGAGTTTCACAGCACGTTTAAACCTACAGTTAGTGGTGAGGTTGTTGTCAGTTTTGAAAACACAGAATATGTCTTTGACAGGGGCACACTGCAAAAGATGGAACGATGGGCCGTTGATTACAGTCAGGGTTTAAACGTCGAGTCGAATGGTTACTTTAAGGTTCACCGTGAGGGGGATCGGGTTATTGTGGAGAATTTTATCCCTGTGGCAAGCTACAGTCAGTCCATTGATTATCCCAGAAAGCGATTAAAAAATCCAAAATATGGTGGAGATGGGCAGATGTCTACGGCGGTTCTTGCAAACAGAGCCCAGTCCGTACCGAGATATTTTGTAGATTTTGATGGTGTGGATCCACAGTTCTACACAGACTCTGTGTACGTTAAGGATCGTGAGAGTGTGTTACATTTTCATAGCCACTTTACCATTTCAAAGTATCAGTCAACGGCTTCACCCGAAGATTATGTCGCAGCGGGCAATAAACCCGAAACGAGAATTCTCTGGACGCCGGGAACAAATCTTGATGGAGACGGGGGTCAATTAATTCTCTATCAGGCGACAAAGCCCGCTAATCTCGCACCATCCCATGCACCGGATACGGCCCACAAAGTTGACGCGTACCGTTTGCCAAGTGCATCTTTTACACCTGAACTCAATCAAGTAACAACGGCTGCCGAGTATCAGACACCGCTTCGGGTGGCGGGCCTTGTGACTGGGGCACATGCTGTGGTTGCATCTGCGATGGGTGTTGATGGACAGCAAAACGTTACAGAGAAAGGTGATGCTGGTGATGCAGTTGCGGCGCATCCCAAAGCCCCTGCCCCTTTTGCGCAGACCGATGCGACAGTAGAAGGGGTCAAAGAAAGCAATCTTGAAAAAACGGATCGCGCGGCAGATCTTAGCCGCCGCGTGTTTACGGGTGATCAAGGTGCATTCAGGCAACTTTCAAAAGATGTTGCGGAGGGACACATTGCTGATACCGCTATTATTTTTGAAGAGACGGTGTTTTCATCAGTCAATCCAGAAAGACAAAAGGGGAGGGATCGTGTTGCATTGGACAAGCTTGAGGCCCTTGAAAAAGGGTTTGATGTATATGTGCGTGAGCATGATGCGGCCGATTCGGAGACAAAGCGTGCCAAGGTTAAGGAATATCTGGATGCATCTGGTGGAGAGGGCGTGACCCTTGATCTAAAGAACGAAGTGATCTTAAATGCAACCTATCAGGCTCTCGTGTTACATGAGTATCTGATTCACGACCAAGGCCTGCTGGATGATTTTGCCATTGGAAAATACCCTAGTTTCCTGGGTGATTTACTTAACGGGGATTTTGGTCAGGTGCCTCACATTGGGAGCTGTGGTCCCATCGCGCTCTTGGCGGTGCATTTGGGCCGTCGCATGGGGCTATCGATTCATTTTCTTGATTCCTCTTATCATGTCAGTCTTCGAGTCGATGCCGGTGGTACTGCGTTTATACTGGATCCCACAGGTGGTGTAAATACAGTCAGCGCCAATTTGAGAGCTAAAAAAGGGATTCTTAAACCTCTGGATTTTTATGTCAAGGCCGGTCATGCAGCAACAACAGAGGCCAGCGCAGACAATGATTTTGTATTTGGATCAGCACCTCAATATCGGCATGCGCGGGACTCTGGAACTGATATCCCTGTGGAGGAACATGAGCCACTTGTGCGTGAATTGGAATTGGCCAGAACTCTGGCCCCCCGTGCCACTGGTCCCAAGGTTGCACTGGGATCTGTTTACAAACAACTGGGCCGTTGGGATGATGCAGAGAGGATTTTTCGAGAGCTGCTTGAAATATTCCCAAATCACCTGCATGCAAATATTCAAGTGGCGGACCTGTTAAGGAAAAAAGGAATGTTGGATGAATCCGTCACTCATATTATTGCTGCTGTTGAGACCAGGGAAAAGAGAATAATCCGCTCTCGACAACACTCCGATACACCTGGTTATGCAGAAAATATTGAAACCGAGTTGGCAGAGGTCTCCAATCGTTTGGCCATGGCCCTGGCGACCAACAGGGCTGGGGCCAAGAGGGCCGCAGATCTCCTGGCGCGGGTCTATCCTGTGGCTACAACGCCCGAGTTGATCCTGCAGACGGCAGGATTATATTATGCCGCAGGGCGCCTGGATTTGGTCTATCAGCATTGGAATATATGTCATCAGTATGATGGAGAGGCATTTAACAGGGAGATTCAGGCTCTGGTTGACAGGATGATCGATGCCGGTCAGCGGGATGAAGCGATTGAACTCGTTGAGGGCTATCAAAAATTCTTTGCCACGGGGGAGATCCCTGTTCCGACAAATTACGGGAGTCTGATGCCTGAACCAGGGGAGAGTGTCATTGAGTTTGAGGGCGCAGGATTTGACAGGGCCCCGGGGGGTCAGTGGCGCGTGAGACCCCTGAGTGGAAGTTATGTGGAGATATTTGATCTCTCGTTACGAAGATTTATTGAGGTGGAAGAAGAACGTGTTATTGTAGATGGTGATCTCATTCGATTGAATGGCGACAGGATCATCATGTTTCAAACCCGGATGATTTAGAACGACTGATCCCACAGAATAGATTTATGTATAGGAATTTCAAAGTCGACAGAGCGCGGGTGCATTCCTCGCAAAATGGAAGAATACAACCGCGTCAAAGTCAAGTTGGTAACTTGTTCAATACAATGCCGGCAGTGTTTTTTTGATATACTGAGCGACATAATTATTGCTGATCATCAAAGCAAGCGGCGTCATTGCGGCAATCTCTATGATCAAAAGGCGTCAGGGGGATCGCCACGCTTGGCTCGCGATGACGACGCCGTCATTGCGAGGAGCGATAGCTCCGCGGCAATCCCTTTGCTCCAGATGACGATGCCTGTGCTTTCAGCAAAGAGTGATGGCATCATGTATAGAAAAGGTGGCTTGATGTAATTGGGTATCAGTGCCATGAAGTCCTCATTTACATTTAAAGGGCCCCCCATGAAAAAAATAGTCAGTCTTGTTTGTTTTATTTGCCTTGTCCTTTTTTCGACACAGGTTTTTTCGCAGTCGATCACCTTTGCCGTGTTGTCTGATACTCACTACAGTGTGTCGGAAAAAAATAAAACGTGGAAACAGTTTGCCTTTGCCCGTAAGACACTTCCCCAACTTTTGAAAAAATTAAGTCATGATCCCGGTATTGATTTTGTTGTATTTCCCGGTGATCTCTTTATGGATCCGTTGGCATCCGCGCTTGATCCGCTCAAGACACTCATCGACACCCATCTTAAAAAGCCCTATTTTGTAATCCCCGGAAACCACGATCGCCCGACAAAAGACCAGATAAACGAAAAGATGCAGGTCTTTTCACTCATGGATTTTGTTAAAACATTTAAGGGGCACCCGTACCCTGACGGCGTCACCTCCTACTGGAGTCTCGATTATAACGGCTATCACCTCATTGGACTCGACTCGACAAAAGACGAACCCCTCAGCGGGCGTGTCTCTCGCGCACAAGTGGCATGGCTTAGAGAGGACCTTAAAAAAAACAGGGACAAGTTTACGATTATTTTTGTGCATCACGGTCTTGATTTATTTTGTACCAAACTCCCTATGGAGCGCGGCTATACCATTGACAACTACAGGGAGGTTCAAAAAATTATTAAGAACAACCCGCAGGTCAAGTTTGTGGTGACGGGGCATTACCACTTTTCTGCGGTCAGGGTTAAGGATGAGGTCTACCACCTGACCATGCCCACCCTTGTCACTTATCCCCTCAAATACGCTGTTTTTCATGTGGAGCAAAACCGGGTGTTGTATCAAACCATTAAGACTGGCACCAAAGACCAGCGTGCCAAGGCGGCAAATGGATTGGTGGAGGAACCCTACTGGCGCAAAAAATTTAAGCAGGACGCAGACCTTATCCGTTTTTTTGAGGGGATTGATTCGTTGACGTTTCAACCGCGGCCGTGAACATAGAAACTATTGTAGGCATGGGCAAGCGACTGGGGACATGGGATTTAATTGGGTTCGGAGAGTCAAAGTTGCGCAACAAACGGCGAAGCACGGGAAGTCGCGTAGAACCCAATTAAATCCCATGTCCCCAGTCGCTGCGTCTGTTTCAATTGCACTTGCAGGTTAACGGGAGATCCATCATGGCTGCTATTTTTTTTCTTTGGTTGCCTTTACCATCCCCACGCCCTCTCCCCGCGGGTCACTGTACACCTTGATTGATTTTGCATCCTTTGAAAGGGCCTGAATATTTCCCGCAGGGGTTGTGGATTCTTTGAGGATGAGCTTGACTTGTCTTGGCAGAAGTTTTTTGGAAAACCCCTTTTCGTAGACAGACATCTTTTTTAAGGGAAAGCTGTAAAACTTGGGGGCCTTGATTGCGGCCTTGAGATTCTCGCCGTTAGCAAATCCCCGATACATCACATGAAAGATATTGACAGGGATGGTGGTCCCCCCCGATGTCCCTATGACCAGCAGGGGAAAAAAGTCCTTGATGACCATCGTGGGTGTCAGGTGATTTAACGGGCGGTTGCCCTTTTCAATCTCCGCTGCGTGATCATTTGATGAAAACAGAAAGTAGTCTTCCATTGCGCTGTTCATGACAATGCCAAGACCGGGCAGGACCACACCGGACCCAAAAAAATCGTTGAGTGTGTTTGTCATCGACGCGATGTTGCCGTCTGCATCGACAACAGAGATGTGCGTGGTCTCGCCAAAGGGCACCGCTTCGTTGGTGTTTGTGTTTTTTTGAGCCTTCGTGTTCTTTTTGGTCTCGGAGGTTTTGTCCGTCTTTGTCTTTGTATCAGAATCAGTATCAGTATCAGTCTTTGTCTTCGGGTCTGTATCGGTATTTGTCTCTGTATCGGTCTTTGTCTCTGTATCGGTCTTTGTCTCTGTATCGGTATTTGTTGCCTCTTGTGTCTCTGTGTCCTTCTCTGTCTTTGCGCGTCCGCTGTTTATGGCTGCGTTTTTTTGTTCATAAAAAGCGATCAGCTCTTTCTCGATAAAGGATGAGTATTGGGGTGATTTGGGGTCGCAATTTTTTTCGATGGCGCTTTTAAAAAGGTGTTCCAGAATTTCTCCCCCAAGGCTTGGGAGATCGGCCGTGATGATGATTTTGTCCTTGTAGTAGATTGTTTTTGGTTTGCGGTCGTGTGCCCTGTAGGACTTAAGATCTTCTTCGGTTATGAGTGACCCTGCGTCCCCAAGCTCCTTGACAAGTGTTTGACTTAAAGCCCCCCAGTAAAAGGTCTCGGCGCCACCCTCTGCTATTTTGTTGAGTGTCAGCGCCAGATTTTTTTGAACCAGCACGGGTTTTTTTGTATCAAGGGGCGCAATAAAAAACTCATCAAAATTTTTTTGATCTTTAAGTCTTTCCTTTTGACCGTTGATATCACTAAGCAGCAGCTTTGAGACGGGGTAACCGTTTTCGGCAAGGTTAATCGCATCTGCAAGAAGCGCCTCCCACTCCAAAGTGCCAAATCTTTTTTTGATCATCTCCATCCCCATGACAAAACCGGGGACAGCGACAGAAAGGGGACCTGTTTTCGCCTCTTTTTTGGATTCCTCTGTTTTTCTCTGCGGTTTGTAATCGTGATCTTTGGCATTGAGGGGGGCCGTGGGCATGTAGTCAATCAGAGAGTAGGTGTTGCGCGCGTGGTCGTAGTACAAAAACATCCCGCCGCCGCCAAGCCCCGAGTTTTGCGGCTCTGTGACACCAAGGACAAAGGCCATGGCAATGGCTGCGTCCGCAGCATTGCCACCCTCGTCCAGAATTTTTATCCCTGTCTCAGTGGCATGGCGATTGGCGCTGACAACGGCGTATGCACCCGCAAAACAGATGGGGAGGGGATTGACTAAAAGCAGCAGAAAAAAAATGACGGCGGTTTTTTTTGTCACTATTTCAATATCTAGGAATTTCAAAGTCGACAGAGCGCGGGTGCATTCCTCGCAAAATGAAGGAATTCAACCGCGTCACAGTCAAGTTAGTAACTTGTTTATTCGACACCCAGCAGCTCCACATCGAAGATCAGGTCGGCATTGGGTGGGATATCCGAACCAGCGCCGCTTGCACCGTAACCGAGTGCTGCCGGGATGTTGAGTGTCCGCTTGCCACCGACCTTCATGCCCTTAACGCCCTGATCCCAGCCTTTGATGACACGTCCAGTGCCCAGCACAAAGCCGAAGGGGGACCCGCGATCGAGGGAGCTGTCGAACTTTTTGCCCTTCTGGCCGTTTTCTAACAGCCAGCCGGTGTAGTGAACCGAGACTGTCTTGCCGTCAACGGCCTCGACGCCTGTGCCCACAAGCGTGTCAGTTGTTTTTAATTCTGTGAGTGCTGCAAAGGCAGACACAGTGATTGCAAGGACTGTTAACATTGTAAATAATTTAAATATCTTCATGGGGACTCCTTTTGTATATAAGTTGTATTTAAGTATAAAGTGAAAAAATCTTAAAATGCATGAGTAACTTCAGACCTTTAAGTTTCTTTAAAAAAAAACTCAAGTAATTCCCATTTCTGCCGTTGAGTACGAGTGAAGGCTGCAAAGGAGGCTATGCGTAATATGTAGTTTCAGAAGAATAACTGTCAGTCAACTCGGTATTTCTGGGACCTCATGGTTATGGGTGAGTTAACCATGTGAAAAATACCGGCATGTGAGCTTGTTGCGATACAGGCATGGGTTGTTGTTCTGAGCCTATGTATTTATTTCACATTCGTCAGTTGAAGCATACTGCGCGACAGGTGATGCGGGATTTAATTGAGTTCTACGCGACTTCCCGTGCTTCACCTGTTTGTTGCGCAACTTTGACTCTCCGAACTCAATTAAATCCCGCATCACCTGTTTGTTTGTACTGTCTTTCTTGGTTTTGTCCCGAGGTCTTTTTTTTTGGGGGGCATTAAAAATAAACAGCCCGTGCCTCTGGCGGTTTGTGCCCTGTCTGTGCCTGTAACCATTCGAGTGAGACCGACTTTGCCTTTTTGATCATGTCGTTAATGCCAATCCCTTCCCAGCCAAACCCCAGTATTTTAAGATGGTGATGCCGTGTTTCTATTGCTTGACGCCAGTCGAGTATTTTCTGGTAGCCTGTTTCCAACTGTGGGATGCCAGTTTTTGTTCTCAGCACCGTTGCAAACACAGGTTGGTTGGGCAGGTGAATCAGTGTGCGAATATCACTGTAAGCCTCGTGGATGAGTGCGTTGTCATCAAGCTCAAGCCTCTCCGGGTACCTGCGTCCCCCAACAAGGACCTCGATGAGTGAGTGTCCCTCTGGTGCCCTTTTGGGGAACATGTGGCTTGAAAAAATGGCACCCAGCGCAAAACGCTGTTCTTTCGCGGGGGCAAGGTAACCAAAACCAAAGGGGATCTCTGCGGATTTGTCGAACCCCATGACAACATTGGCAAGCCCTGCCTCGGGGATTGATGGGAACGGGGGAGCGGCGAGCGGCTGTAACAGGGGGATCGCCTGATTAATGTGCAGTGCCACAGCAATTTTTAAGGAGGTCATTTTAGCGGAGGGGGTTGTGATCTCAAAACCCGCTGTGGTCGGACGGATGCCCGTGACCTGCACGCCGTATCTGATATTTTGATGCTGCAAAAGTGATGTGATGATTTGTTCCATGCCCTGCTTAAAACTGATCATGCAGGGAAAGGGGGTGCCCTTTTTATTTTTTCTGAGTTTGAGGGCGCCTCGAATGACAGAGCCGGCCTGTTTCTCAAGCCCCCTGACCCCGGGCATTGTGGCGTCGATGCTGAGTTTGTGGATGTCTCCTGCATACGTCCCTGTAAAGACAGCATCGGCAAAGGGCAACATGCCTTTTCCAAAACGGTGTGCGGTCCACGCGGCGACGGTTTGCTCTTGTTCTATCGGTTTTTTAAAGAGGTCGGCAGCGACACGTAACTTGTGTCTCAACGGCATGATCCCGCTGATGATTATTTTCTGCGGTGTCTGCGGGATCATCTGGAGTTTTCCATCAAGGCAGAGGTAACGGACAAATTTTTTTAAGGGGGCGCGCAGGATTTCACTCTCGAGGTGAAGTTTATTGATGAGATCCCGGCCCTCCTCTGTGTTGTCGAGAAAACCGTGGGCACCGTACTCGGCAATAAACCCCGCTTCCTGGTGTGTCCTGATGGCACCACCGGGTCTGTGGGACTTGTCCAGCACAAGAATATCAAGCCCCGCATTTTGTTTTTTTAAATAGTGGGCGAGGGCAAGACCCGTCAGTCCCGCCCCAATGATGATGATGTCGTGTACCTCGTGGCTCATCTGTTTTAGTCTTGAAAAAATGGATTGTGGTTGATTTCGTTTTTAATGGTGGTGTGAGGCCCATGTCCGGGGAGCACGATTGTATTTAAGGGCAGGGTAAATAATTTTGTGCGCACCGCATTGATGAGGCTGTCGTAATTTCCGTTCCAGAGGTCTGTCCGTCCTATGGAGCCCATAAAGAGTGTATCACCGCTGATCAGGTGGTTGTGGATGACAAAACAGACTGAGCCCGGAGAATGTCCGGGCGTGTGCAGCACTTTTACGGTGAGGTCTTGAGTGCATTCTATCACGTCGTTGTCCTTGAGGGGTAAAGTTTTTGGCATCTTGATTTTGGGTAAATGGGCGCCGAGAAAACTCGCCTGCATGGCGATGTTGTCGTAAAGAAACAGGTCGTCTGTGTGGAGACAGACGCTGCACCCGAGTGTCTCCTGGATTTCGCTGACCGCGCCTATGTGATCATGATGCGCGTGTGTGAGCAGTATGTGAGTGACCGTAAATTTGTGACGCTGAATCTCGGACAAAATTTTGTCTGCCTCGTCTCCTGGATCAATAATGACGGCCTTGCCCTGATCCTGATCGGCAACAATGATGCAGTTTGATTGAAACATTCCCAGTGAAAATATCTTGATAAACATGGTGGATTCCTTGATAAGCAGTGTCAGTTGGGAAATTTCCGACAGACACCAGGCAAAGTGTGAAGGGCCAACGGTTCTTTACCAAATCACATGGCTAAAATCTATACCAAAACGGGTGACGACGGGACAACGGCTCTTTTTGACGGCACACGAGTCAAGAAGGATCATCAGCGTATTGGCTTATACGGTGAGGTCGACGAGCTTAACAGCATCATCGGGCTTGCAGAATCCTTTATCACAGATCCCGTCTTTAAAAAGGATCTTTATCAAATCCAGCGAGACCTTCTGGCCCTGGGGGCCAATCTTGCCAATCCCGGTGGTTTACCACAGGCAGACAAGACACAATTTAACAACGATAAAGTCGAATGGCTCGAAAATAAAATAGATGAAATGCAGGCCGGGCTTGAGCCGCTTGGCAGTTTTATATTGCCGGGTGGCAGTCACTCGGCGGGTTGTCTGCAGGTGGCTCGTTGTGTTTGTCGTCGGGCGGAACGGGTTCTTGTGTCGCTCCTCAACAACGAAAAAACAGACGGCGTTTATCTTGTGTATTTAAACAGGCTGTCTGATTTTTTGTTTCTTGCGGCAAGACACGCCAATAAACTCAGGGGTGAGGATGAGATTGAGTGGTGAGTTTGTTTAATATCTTTTCGAACTCACTGGGGTATCTTTTGACAAACGAAAAGCCGCAGCCCTTGTGGAGTTTTGTATAACCCGTAAGAGGGGTCTTTGGAAACCCGCGGCACAGGGCTGGTTTAAACCTCTGGATACCGCATTTGTTGTCCTTGGTGACGTAGCCGCATTCGTAGACCAGCAGGCTGTCTACGGTACCCAGATAAGTAAAGTTGTAACGCAGAAAGTGCCACTTTTTAACAAGGGTTAACAGTCGCGTGCGTGTGTGCCATGACTGGGGAAACTCCATGCCGATCAGATGACAACACTGCCCTGTCATTTTGCAGGCACCGGTTCGGATGTATTCTGATTTTTTAAACAACCCGAGGATGATCTTTGTGGGCCATTCGCAGAAGATGACAATCCATTCTGCAACGTAACACACAACCTGTGCGATCAAACGGGAGAAGTAAAGCACAATGGCTTTGATAAAATTCACCGCGCGTCTTCTTACTTGCTAATCATGAAAAAGTCCATTAAACTTGGGCGCAGACTTTCATGAAAAATACCTGCCATCTTATCATTTTTTTTCTGTCAGTTTTGCTTTATCCCTCTTACGGTTTTTCCTATCCCATCCAGGAAAAACTTGTCAGCACCGACGCCTTGCCCCTTGAGATTTTAAGCACACAGCCCGATTTTTTATATGTGCCGCCGTTTGGTGATTATCAGGACAAATACATGTTCTCCGCATACGGTGCGGATCTCACGATCATCGATCTCGAAACCTGGGCCGCGTATCAAACACAGCCTGACAGTTTTTCGACAACCATTGCCGACGTTGTCATGCTGGCCAATGGCACGAGTCTTGTGGTGGCACTGACAGACGGTAATCTTGCCCGTATCGAGCTTGACGACGAAGACACCTTCGCAAATACCATCACCACATCAAGTGACAGCACAGCCGCTTCACTGGTCTCACTTGTACGGTATCAGAGTGACTCCACTGTAGCGGATGATGCCGAGGAGGAGGAAGAAGTAGTCGAAGAGGTTGACTCGAGACAAATCGACATTTCAGCAGACATGACCAGCCCCGGGATCAGTTTTATCGCCGCCGATCCGGCATCCGAAATTGTCTACATGGTCAATTCATCGGGGTACTATTTTGAATACAATCTTAATTCCAACAACCTGACAGAACTCGAACTCATAGACGAGTCTTCTGATGATGGGGATGCCGAAGAGAGTACCGAGGTGGTCTATTCGCCCAACGATATGGTCTTGGCCGATTCAGATGGCGGGGACAAGGTCCTCATCACGACAACCACGGGCGAGGTCATTGTCATCGCGGCGGGCTCCGGCAGCTACACAGCCTATCAGTTGAGTTCCAGCGCCGTGGATAATCTTGAGACCAATCTTTCCCAAATGGCTGTGACACCTGATGGCAATTATGTTTACATTGTCGATTCCGATAACGACGCCATCTGGGTGTTTTCGGCGCAGTCCAATTCTTTTGTCGATCAGTATTCCGCCGGGACAAACCCGGACCCTGTCGCAGCAGAGGCAGACAATAACACATACACAAACGTTTTTGTGTATGAGGACAAGGCGGGAAATGTCGTGACCTACGCAGCGGGGGCAACGGGGCTCTCTGTGATTTCTGCCGCAGAACCCGGGACGGCGGCTGCCCAGAGCAAGATCATTGATGGCGACGAGTCAACACCCGACACCGATGACCCCATCACCATGAGCGGCCTCCCTGGTCCCATAGCGGCAACCTCCGGCGATGCGGGGTATGTGTTTACGGCCAATGGCGATGCGTCAATCTCGGTTCTTACAGACAATCCCTGGATCACCATCTCAAGCCTCGAGCCGACATCAGTCACGGCCGTTTCGTCAACATTTACGGTGGTCTTTCAGACAGACACACCCGGTTCTTATACGGTAAGGGCCAACAGCAATGCGCTGGGGACAACAGGGACCGAACTGGTTGCTGCGGCTACGGTCGCCGCTGATGCAACCAACACAGACATCGCAACCAGCAACATTGACATCAACACATTCAGCCGCTCTACCTTTATAGAGGGGTACAACAAGATTTTTATTCTGCTTACAGATGCCGAGGGCAATATCGGTCATACGGCAGAATTGCTTCATGTCGACAGACCCCCAGAGCCTGTGACCATCAATTCGGCCAACTTTGGCAACAAAAAGATCTACATGAGCTTTAACACCTCGCCGGATGAGGATGTAGCCTCTTACACAATGTATGCGGCATCGGCAGAGAGTGCCTCGAGTCCTGTCTGTCCGGGCAGCCTTGCATTTGACACCAATGTCACCTCCGGATCATTGACAGCGGCCGCGTGTCCGGGGGCAACCTGTGACGGGGGGATTATGGGGCTTGTGAACGACACGCCCTATTGTCTGGCCCTCAGGGTTGTTGATGCGGGGGGGCAGGCGAGCACGCTTTCAACCTATGGGACGGCTATCACACCTGAACAGACCGTTGGCCCCGCGGGTTTTTTGGGTGAGACCAGCTGTGCGTTAAATCCTGTTAATACACATGTTAAAAAATGGCCTGCGTTTTTTGTGTTTTCATTGATGGTTGTTTTTTTATTTGTGTTTAGAATGGGGCGGGCATTTTTTTTTGGCAGGTGTCTCTTTTTTTTTATGGGCATGATGGTTTTGATCGGTTATCCCGTCGGTATTGACGCAGCGGAGCGCACACCCCAAAACTGGACGTTTGAGGCCAAGGCTGGCATGATGATCCCCACAGACCCCCAGGTGAAGGGGTTTCTTGGCCTGTGCTGCAATATGGGCGGCGAGTTCGAATTTGGCTGGCTTTACAAAAACAGGTACAACGTCACGGTGTCTCTGGGAGGCGCGTACGATACGGGCACGGCTGTTGGTATCAGGAGCGGCGGGGCATCGGGGGACAAGTTCAGGCTGCTCATGATTCCCCTGCGGCTCGATTTTGTCTATCGTCTCGATTTTAAATCCGAGCAGCTTATTCTTCCTTATGTGAGGGCAGGTGTTGACACGGTTTTTTTTAGAGAGACCACAGCCGGCGAGTCTATCATGAATTTTAAATACGGACTTCATGGTGGTGCCGGTGTCGGAATTTTACTCGATAAGATTGAACAGCTTGGTCACGACCTTGAAACCGAGATGGGTGTCAACGATATTTATCTCACCCTCGAAGGCCGCTACGCCATGATCAGCAGCTTTAAATCCACAGGGCTTGATCTCTCAGGCTTTTATCCTTACCTTGGGTTGTTGTTTGAGTTTTAGTGGCCAGGTGTCAGGACTGGACATAGAGCAGCAAATGCGACATGATCGTTATTGTCCCATATCCGGTCCTGACCCCATGCAGGTGTTGTCCTGGTAATAGAGGCACTTTTCGCAGGCGGTTTTGTTTTTGGTCAAAGAGAATTTGTTTTGTGCGAGCATTGATGAGTAATCGGTGTAGAGTGTTTTAAGGTCAGCTTCAAAGTTTTTGAGGGCCTCTGCCGTGTGTTCGCGGACGCGGTATGTTGGTCCGTTTGTAAAAATAATCATGGTCTCTGTTTTGGAAATGTTGAATCTTCTGCAGACCGCAAGGGCATAACATTTCATCTGAAACGAGAACTGTGCGGTGAGTCTGTCAAGGTCGTCTGTGTTTGATATGTGGTGTGTCTTAAAATCAATGATGACCCATTTTTTTTCTCCCGACGGTGATTTGGTCTTGATGAGTTTGTCGATCTGACCCGTGAGAATGAATGACTCAAGCCTCGTTGAAAATTCTATCTCTTCGTGTGACTCCAGATTGTTAAATAAAATTTCCCGAAATAACGGATCACTTTTTAGTTTGTTAAAGAGAAGATTGATCTCGGTCCTCATGCTGCCGCTGTGCTCGATAATGTGATGATTAAACAGGGCTTGATCAATCACATCATCGAGGCTTACGTTCTCCCGGCAGTCAAAGTTTTGCAGGACTTCGTGAAACACGTTTCCCCGTTCAACAGGCGAGATGCGGGTTTTGGTCTGAGGCTTGGGGTCTGTGCCGAGGGGCGTGATATTTCGTATCGGGCGAATTCTTTTAAGGTATCTCAATTCAAATCGTTTCGGGCATTGGGCAAAAGTTTCAATCTCTGTGACCGTAAAAAACGGGACGCGTGCAGCAAGAGAACACGCAAGGGGTGTTAAATGTGCAGCCGTAGAAGGTGTGGCATCGTGCGGTCTGGAACCATCGGAAAAAAGAGGACCATCTTCTCCGGCATGATCCTGTGCCTTTGCATAACCCTTGCTGTGACATCCCGATGGCATTTGCCGCAGGACTGCGGGCTCTGCGTTGGAGAGCCAGTACAGCCATTCGTTAAAATCCTTGATTGCGGCCGTGTTTTCCGGTCTCTTTTCCATCTCGTTCATAAAGGCCTGGCTTGGGCGGGTTGGAAAAAAATAGAGTGATTTTTTTGCCCGTGTCAGTGCAACATAAACGAGTCTTGTGAGTTCTTCCTGATCGAGCTTTGTGGCAGCATCTCTGACCTGTTGATAATCCTCGGTTTCATCAAGCTGGTACTGGAGTGTTTTTTCGCGTTCACAGTCGTGTGTCTTGAAGATAAATCCCTCATTTTCACGACAGACAAACAGGGGCGACTCGTTGGTTTTTTTGGCCCCCGGGATAAGAAAGACGTGATCAAACTCCAGTCCCTTTGCCCCGTGAATGGTGAGGAGCCTGATCCCTTTGGGTTCGTCTACCGTGGCGCTGGTGACAGAATCCAGCATCTCAAGCCTGTTGATGAGCTGTTTTGTCTCGTGAAGATAATAAAGCCCCTGTTTTTCAAAAGAACGGATGGTGTTGCAGAATCTATGCGCGAGCATGGTTTCGTTGATGGTGCGAATCGGTTTTAAATCCCTGATGATGGTATCAAAAAGCTCTGCAGCAGAAAGTGTCTCGGTGATTCTGTTCCATTGGGACAGGTGATAACACAGCATTGTCCACTCATTTTTGTCCAAAGCGGGCGTAAACAGGTCGAGGGTTTGTCCCGAAAAAAGATCGCTGCTTTCGGATTTGTTGAGGTGATCAATAAAACTTTCTGAGAAGCAGAAAAGAGGACTTCTTAAAATGCCGATTTGTGTGATCTTGTCCCGTGCTCCGGCAAGGTAGTTCATGATGTGCCAGGCGACGAGTGTCAGGGGTTCTTCAAAGTAGGATTTGTGCGTTTCGATCACCGCGTCGATACCATTTTTTAAAAAAACGCCCTGATAGATTCTCATGGGGCCACGGGCAAAGAACAGCAATGCTATTTGTTCTTCGGTGGTGCCTTTATTTTTGAGACCCAAGATGATTTTAGAGATAGCCTGTGCATATGACTCATGCTGTGCCTCGCGGTTTTTACTGCTGTCCGGGATTTCGTGGGCATAGACGATTGAATCCGGGTCTTGTTTGTCGGTGTGCCCGTGTTTGTATATTTTGTTTCCGACAACCTTTGGAAACACCTTGTTGAAATAACTCTGCAGGGATTCTGGTGTGCGAAAGGTCTTGGTCAGGTAAATAGTTTCGCCGCCGTGATTAATTATCATGTCGGCCATTTTTTTAAAAAGGCGGCTGTCGGCTTTTCTAAAACGATAGATGGACTGTTTGGGGTCGCCAACGATAAAGACTGTATTTATTTCGGGATTAAACAGCCTGTTGATTAATTCAAACTGTGCAGGCGAAACATCCTGGTATTCATCGACAAGGATGTGTTTAAATCTCTTTTGCAGTTTTTTTTGAACATCTGGATTTGTTTCCAGAAGCCTTAAGGTCAGGGTTTCAAGATCATCGTAGGTGACCTGCCCGCTGGATACCCTTTGTTTAAGAAAATCTTCGGCGAGAGTGCTGACGCTCGCAAGAAAATCTGTGAGTGTTTGCACGGCAACCTCATCCGGTTTGTTGATACAGAGCATCGTCTTGTTACGTAGAGAGAGATCAGGATCACGAATCAGTTGCAAAACAGTGTTTCTTAAATTGACGAGACCATAATACTTGAGAAATGTGGTCCATGTTTTGTTGTTTTCGTCGAGGTGTTTTTTTACAGCTGCAGTGATGAATGTGTCGGCAAAAAGCAGAAAGGCCGCATCGTCCATGATTTCCAAATCGGACTTTAAACCCGCTGCGGCCCCGTGTTGTCTTAAAACCTCGAGGCAGAAGGAGTGAATCGTCGAGATATTGACCTGGGGAACCTGGTCAATATCAATTTGACCGCTCGACAGGATGCGTTCTTTCATTTCGCGGCTTGCCTTTTCTGTAAAGGTAAAGGCGAGAATATTGTAGAGGGGGCAATTTTTGTCCCGATGAATGTGCAGAAAGCGCTGCGTGAGCACCGTTGTTTTTCCGGTCCCCGCAGAGGCAACAACCGCAAGGCTTTTATCAAGGGTCACAGCCTTTTGTTGTTCGCTTGTGAGTTGCATATCAGACATAACCGCAGATCCTCTTGTAGTCACAGTAGTGACAGGTGTTGTCGTCGAGCGGGGCGGGATCAAACAGGCCCTGATGAATGCCTTTGACGGCATCGGCGATCCTGTTTTTTACTGCCACCTGTATCGATTCCCAATCGTCAAGGGTGATTTGGGAGCGCTTGTGCATCAGGTTGGCATCGGCGGATGCGGCAAAACTGATACCCTTGATCTCGTTTTTTTTAAGCATGTAGTAATAGGCACCGGCGGGGGTGTAATCAGGATAGAGATTTTTTTGCACAGCCATAAGATACAACGGGAGCTGCAGAGAGGTGCCTGATTTAATATCGCTGATGGGTCCGACATTGCCGGTTTTGTAATCGATGACAGAAAAATTTTTTTTGGATCTGTTGATGTCGATCCTGTCGATGCGCCCCCTGATGCCGATGGACTCTCCCTCGATGAGGATGTCGAAGGGGTTTGTCTTTGTGTCGCCAAAGGCCCATTCATAATGTTTGGGGGCGGTTTTCTTTTTTTCCTCGTGAAAGTTCTGGGCTTCAATGTTGATCATTTCGAGGATGGTCTTGTAACAGCGCCAGGCATAAAACTCGACGACGCTGCTGTTATATTTTTTAAAAATCTCATCCTTGTCGATCTCTTGCTGTATGATGAAACCCAGACGTTTGCCCAGTTTATCCCTGTACGATTTGTATTCGAGACCCTCGATGTAGTCGGACTCGTTTTCTTTGATCAGCCTCTGCAGAACACGGTGCACAAAACTTCCCTTGGCATCGGCTTTTGGTTCGTATTCCTCCCGTTCAACGGCCCCAAGGCGGAGCCTGCACGCGGCATAGTACCTGTACGGGCATGTGATGTATTCCTGCAGCTGGGAGATCGAAAAGGCCTTCTTTTTGGATTTAAAATAATCTGCTGTTTTTGGCTGCGCAGGTTGTGCGGCGGGGGTGTCTGTGGGGACGGGGGCGGGTTGTGTGCCCGGAATAAGCGGGCCTTGTGCAAGGGCAAGGGACGTCGTTGGTTTCCCTCCAAAATCAAGATGCGCCCGTGTAAAAATGAGCGACCTTGCGAGAAAGGAGAGATGTTTTGTCTTTTCAAGCGCAGTTTTGAGTCTGTAGGAAGGGGATTCAAGAATTTCTGCAAAATCTTTTTTTGTGTAGAGGTAGGGTGAAAAAAAAGAGGGCGTCAGTGCCTTTGACAGATTTTCTAAATTGAGTCCCGGAAAAAAAAGATGTCTGTCCCAAAAACCATGCATGCCGTCGATATTTGTGATGACCAGCTGTTCGTTAAGGCTGTCTGGGGGGATGGTGAGCTGATTGAGGTGTTCCTGCAAAAAGACCTTTTTGTCGGCATGAGAGATCTGGCTGGAGAGGTCTCTTAACAGTTCGTCGATAAAGGTAAACCGGGACAGTGTGTCCTCAACGGCTGCGTGCGACCTTAATTTTTGAGCTGTAAAATAATTATTCTGATCCCTGAATATTTTGAGGAGTGTCTCTTTCTGGAAAGAGGGGGCCTCTTTTTCCTGACTGACAGATTGCGTCTTTGCTGCTTGTGTCTTTAACAAAAACAACGGGCAGAGGTTGTGGTTCTGTGTGGTCTGGCAGGCGACAGGGATGTTGTTTTCAAAAAGCCTTTGAGACAGGGGGGTGGTATAATCATGACTCGGGACAACGACAGCGATATCTGCAGGGCTTGTTCCTGCCTGGATTTGTTTTTTAATCTCCTGGCAGATCCACTCTATTTCGTGGAAGGGTGTTTTAAATTCATAAATGCTGTGTGTGTTTTGGGTCTCGGTATTAATATACAGGGAGTCATCACTGAGTGATCCAAGGTCCTCGTAAATATTGCTGAGGGATGCGGTCTGTTGCGCAAACTCTTCGTCGTAGAAGATGTGGATGTCAAGACCAGGCACATATTCCTTGAGTTTGCGGATGATTTCGCGATGGCCTGGTTTGAGCGGGTAGATACCGGATATGTAGAGAGTCCTTTTGGGTTGGATTGTAAAGTGTCCGTCCTTGATGATCTTGAGGGTTTCAAGGGAGAGGTCTCCCATATCAAAATAATGCCGTTTACGAAGTTCATCCTGATAGGACTTAAACAGATCAAAGACGTGAGGGGTGGTGATGTGCTCGTTAAAAATTTTTTCTGCGGCCTCGGGACCAAGCCCGCAGGATTTGATCTGGTTAAAGAAACAATAAAACTCATGGACTTTTTTTAAAGGGTCGGGGGTCTTGTTAAAAAGACCGGGAAAGCGGGTCAGGCAGAGCAGGTACAAGAGGTAGAGGCAAAGATCCTTGTCGGCAACGTGGACACGAGCGGTGTGTTGTTTGACAGATTGTAAAAGAAAATCGTTCCATGTGATTATGTTTCGGCCCATGATCATTGCGGGCGTCTGTTGATCGAGCAGCCACGACTTATGCTGCAAGACAGCATTTTTATCGGGGACCACAACCAGGTAATCCTGGGAAGATGGGTCTCCTTTCTTGACGAGTTCGACAAGTTGGTGTCTTTTGGCATGCGAGGGGGGGCCATGATAAAGATGGACGGGCATATTTTCTTTATAAGGGGCACTGATTTTGTTTTCAAGTGGACATACGGGTAAAGGGGTAAAAAACGTGTCTTCGCCAAATTAAGGGCCCTACACAACACTCGTGGGTATAACACGTTGTTTTTTCGACAAAAAATAAAACGAGCACAGGGCATAAGGCACGCAACATTCCCCCAGTTTTACCGATAATCTATCAAGACACCTTGGCACCGCATTTATTTAATATGCAGACTCCAAGAATCACAATGGGTTCTGTTCCCTTGACACAGTTGACTCCGGCTGGTGCGCAGCCCGCAGCATCGTTGTCTCCAACTGCATCTGCGGCCCCCCAAGCACATCAAGCGGATCAATGGACAAGGGTCCATCATGGTACCCAACCGGCAAGGCCTGCAGTAACAAAGATCGCCCCCCCGCTATACTCTCCCGAAATGTCGGAGGCATTTGACGGACAGTTTTTGAGCAGAGATTGCGCGGCAGAGGTTGCTGTGCCTCCCCCGTGTTCTGCTGTGCATGAGGCCCCTGTTGTAAATGAATCCCCTGTTGTGGATGAGTCCCCCCTCGAGATCAAACACCCCCTTGTTACCAACGTTCAAATCACCCACGAGAGCACCAGCAACACACAGATTCGCGTATTTGGAGGGCGGCAAGGGGCATTGCTTTGCGGAATCGATCTCTGTGAAGAAAAAACAAACGAGGGAATAAATCTCAAGGTCTACATTGCAGTAGAAAAGAAAGATTCCCTGTTCACCAAAAGCGGGATTGATGCGGCTGTGATGGCGGCCATATTGAGGTTGTCCCTTGTTCACGGTTATTCATCTTTAAGCATCTCAGCAGAGGATGACTGCGTTACCGAATACACAAACACACATTACCGATTTAATCTTGGTTCGATAGTTAATGGAACAAAGTTCTGCGGGGGGACATACAGATTAAATGGATCAACAGCACAAAAGGAGGCTGCCGATTTACGGACAACGGTCTGGCGGCATTGTATGGTGTGGTGGCATCGTACGAGGGGGGGGGCCGCATTTCGGGCGTCTTCGAGGGGACAGATTTACATTGAGCGTTTGTCGCGGTTGGGCATCGATCTTGGTGATGCTGCAACGCCCCCCGCGAGATTAGGCAGTCGTGTTTATCTTTACCCGTCTGAATTTACCAAACTGTTTGGCCGTCTCTCTCTGGTGTGGGAGGGGAGGGTCACGGCGGAACAGGTTGAGAGGGTGGGGCGTCACGCCGCGAAAAAGGCATCACTTTATGAGAAAGAGGTTCAACGCCGTTTGACACCGCATGCTTCTGCTTCAGGTCACAACATGCCGGTGTTGCCCGGATTAAGTGATCGCAGCGCTTTACCCGATAGATTTAAGGAAATAATAGTCCCGCGGATCAGTGTAAAATCCCCCCTGTCTCTTCTCAAGGCCGCCCATGGTATCACGTTTTTTCTTAATCATGATGACCACGTTCCGGTGACGGCCCATGATTACATTGAGCTCGCACGTTCATTTTTTGTCAGCGGCAGTTTTCTTGAGGCCGCGCTGGTCTTTGATGAGCTTTTTCTGCGCTTAAGGGGGACCACAGATTCCGGTATGTCTCCCATCGATCTCGATGGCATCAGGCACTATTTTCATGTTGCAGGTGATTTATGGCTTGAGAGTGAGGATAAAAATCCCGAAGGAGATTATTTTAACGACCTGTCATCACAAAAGGCCCGCATCTTTTTTTATGTTTATACGGGCCAAGTCCTCAGACCTTCACGTCTCATGGACGCTTTTATGACACCCGGCGAGGGGTTTGTTTTTCCTCATTTTGCGCTCAGAAAAAAAGACAACGGGTCGTTTGTTGTTGATGTCACGGCCTCCTATCACACGGAATATCAGGGGGATGTTGTGGTAACCATAGAACGTGACCCCGCAACACGGGACACCCTGTGCAAAGTCCATCCCTTTACCCTTCTCTATCGTGGCAAGGCCATTCCGGATGAAACGCAGGGAAGGCTTGATGCCGCCCTTGCTGGGGTAGTGGGCGAGTTCTCCAAAAACAACGTGACGGCCGCAGTGCATAATACTTCTGCGAGGATCACACCCATGACGACCCGTATCCCCTCCGACAAACTCACAGAGGCCGTTGCCTCTATTGTGGCGAGTTGGCTTGTCAAGAGGGCAACGGAGGGGCTTGAGACAGAAGAGGGGATGATTGCCGTTCCGTTAGAACCGCAGAATTTTTTTATCATCAGGGATGAAAGTGGTGCCGAGAAAATCAGATTTATAGGCAGGGGAGAGGCACGCAGCGTTTCTTTGGAGCAATTGATAAGAGATTTATTATTAACATTTGTATCCACGCAGGCAGAAGAACAAAGAACCCCTGAACAATGGGAAGACATTGTGGCAAAGGGAGTTGGCAAGGGCTTTGTGCATTATCTGAGGGATGAAATCATCCTGGCCGCAATCCCAGGCGACAAGCGGCAGGAAAGACTCGAGGTCATGATGTTTGAAACCGACAGGCTGTCAAGACTTGGCCCCGTTTTTTCTGGGAGTGCCGAAAAAATCAGGCAGATGACACACAGGTACCTGACCCAGAGTGCTGTGCGGGAAAAGGCAGAGATGATGGGGCCGCAATAAATTGTGATGGCAGATTCAAGTCTCTGCTTGTCAGTTTTTTGTAAGCAGGAGCGTCTCGATGCCGTCGTCTCCCCCCACAAACACGCGATAACCAAAATCTTCTTTAACCACAGTGAATGTCCTGGCAGTTGCGACAAGTTTGCGTGTTTGTACGGGGATGGGGTAAGTCCTGTTGGAGATATCAAATACCGTCATCGCAGAGTTTGTTAAAACAAAAAGATAGTCATCGATCCCTTTCATGGAAACGATGTCGTACATAAAAGTGTTTACTTCACTCTCTGTGTACACATGGGTCTTGTCGGATGTGTTAATGATGTACATGTCGCCATCGTCCGGTGCATAAATATAATTGCCATAAACCTCGCTTTGTTTAATAGATGGGCAGTAATCACATACTTCGAATGCAGACAGCAGAGTGATGTCATCCGGGCGACTGACATCAAAAATGTGTAACTGGCCAAAGGCATCAAAAGAGTATAATAAACTGCTGTTGTTTTCTTCTACTCTCATATGGGAATATGCCGAATATACGTCTTCCAGATTGTGTTTTTCTCCAGTATGATAGTCTGTGTATTGCGCCTTGGAGTAATCCTTAACGCCACTCAGATCAGTCATGGCCATTTCATTATTGGATATGGATGAAAACAAAATGCCCTGAGTGACAGCAAATCCAGCAAATCCAACAAATGAACTCCAGCAAGCAGATGAATTGTATACCGAGCTGCTGATATGATTGATGTCGCTGATATCTGCTACGTGGAGATCACAATGATCTGCACTATAATACAGGTTATTATTTGATACGACCATCTGATATTCATCGGGATTTGTTCCGCTGTTGTCTACAGAATCGCGGCTGACGAGTGCGGGGCTGTCGGACTGAATGTCAAAGAAATAAAGATCGGTTTCTGATCCTATCGCAAGATGACCGGGATGAATATTTTCAAGGTTCAGGATTTCTCTGGCATCTGTGATTAAATTAAACGCATCATAAGAGACGCTCTCCATGGTAAATTCATTATCCAATTCGAGCCGCAGGTCATCGACATCACTGTATGTGGCATCGTATGGAGAGGATCTGCTCTCCATTTGCAGAAACTCGGATTCAAGGGCATCCACCTCTGTGATTGCGCCGTTATTCAGGTTGATCTTGCCAAAGATCACTTTATTGTCGCTAAATCTTAGACCATCAAAGTAGATAAATTCGTCTGCGACGGTGTATTTGTAAATTTCGATCTCGATGCCCTCAATAAGATTCACGGAGTCTTCGTGGGTATTGAGGTACGTTTTCATAAAGACCGGACTTGTCCCAATCTCACCAACGGCAAACAGGGTTTGATCTATAATCTTGTAGGACGTGATATAATCCATCCCAAGACGCACCTCATAAGGAACACCGGGATAAGCGCTGTAGATCTTTTGATGGCTTTGCATGCCGTAAATGCGGCCGTCAGAGTCACGCTGGGCAGTACCCAAATCCACACTGATAGAAGGAACAATGGCCTCTGTTTTCCCCTCATCCTCTCCGTCAATAGTTAAAAGCATCGTATACGAGGACGAATAAATGAGATGATTTCTATCCACAAAAATAAACCCGCCAACGGATGTGCCCGCACTGACAATGTTTTCAAGGCTTCCATTGGGGGTAAGTTTTCTAAAAAATGACTTTCCATTGGCGCTGCCTGTCATAAAGACGGTGCCATTGGGGTGCACATTCCATTGGTAAATGTTGATATTTTCATTTAAGATATTTGTTGATTGACCGGTGAGGGGTGACCGCTTGACGATGGTTTGGTATTTGTTAGTTTGATCGTAAGCATAATAGTAGACGTTGCCTGCATTATCAAATTTGGGGGTGCCGCTGATGGAGTATTGGCTGTTGTCTACAAGACACTCGGGGGTCTCAGAACTGCCATCGTTATACAGGACGCTGCAGTCCATATTATCAAGATCGATAGAACCTGAGAGGGCCATGGAGATCTCGCCATTGGGTCCCTGTATAAATTGATTGACCCTGGGGCTTTCTGTGGTTGTTCCATCCTCGTTGGTGGTGCCTCCAACGACACGTATGATGGACCGCTCCTCATTGTTTGCTATCTTTTTAAAATTATCGTGGTCGTTGTCCCTTGTAAAAAGGATGGAGGCGTTTTTTGTATCGATGATCAGTGTGGGGTTGCTGACGGTTGTGCTGGATCCCTCACCACCGGAATCATCAGACATTGAGGGATTGGCATCATCATCCGGGAAATAATCATTTGTGCCCTGACCGCCTGAGGATGAGTATCCTCCGTCATCAGACAGATTTCCGTTACCCGCACCGTTGCAAGCAGCAAGGCCGAACATAAATATAACAGAGAGTGTAATTTTAAGACGGGATTTCATATTACGATCCTTTCTTTGCCAGATTAAAAAACTGTATATTTAATTGACTGACCTGCGTGATATCAAAATGCTCCTTGTTGTGGGGATGTATGTTAACCCTTTTTATTTTTAGATGCGTGTCGGGCTGCCGTACAATGTTTTGAACGTCCTCTTTAAATTCTTCGATCTTTTCTTTTATCAGCTCAAATTTTGCGGGTGAGATGGACATGGTGATCCCCGAGACGTTTCTATCCTTTGCGGGCATGCTGAGACACTCAAAACCCAGTTGAATCATTTTTTTGTGGTAATTCATGATCTCAAAACCGGGTGTGTTATCTTTTGATTTTAACTGTGGACTGCCTAATACCCATTTGCTGTCTTTGTCCTGTTTGATCATGCCCAGGGTCATCAGGACGTCCAGGGCTTCTGTTGCCTGCTCCAGACTGATCTTTGGTTTAGTCATTGCCACAATGTATTTCGGGTCCAGTCTAAAACCCTCAAGATTCACCATCTCTCGGATCACCGGAAAATACCATTTTGAAAGATAGAGTTTCTGCGAGTCATCAACCATGTGTACATCTTGAAAGCCTTTAAACGAAACCATCTTTTCATAATATTTTGATTTTTCACCGGCATCCTTTGCCTGTGAAAAGCAGACCATGTTTTCGAAATAATCAGATTCCTTTTTTTTGAGTTTCAGGGCCAGAGATAATTTCTTGATGCTGTTGTGGCCTAGATTTCTCCTGCCATTGATCACCAGATGTAAAAAATTGGATGTATCAAAACCTGCCACCCGCGCAAAATAACGGAACGAGAATTTTTCGGGATAAAGCCTCTTGTTCAGATTGTAATAGTCCCCAAGAAAAATTCTGTGATCTTCATAAGAGAAAATGTTTAAGCCCCCTCCACGTTGCTCCGAAGGACACGCCTTGTTTGTTCGATTAGCCGCTGCCTGCCAGGCAATACTGGGGTTGACATGAACACCAGGGTTTATGTCGTTGCTTTCTTTTTTTTCCTGATTCAATTTCAGCATATTCCATCCATAAAAAAAACGTCATGAGACAACAACAGCAAAGAGCTGTTTCTGTATACCACAGAACACGCATCAGAGGGCTTCCACATTATAGTGCTTTGATATTATAAATGATTATTTGCAGCACGTTTTTGATGCCATTATTTTAACAACAAAAAAATAACGGGACACCGTGTTCTGTGTATTGCATCGTCACACAAGGTCTTAAGTTTCTTAAAAAATAAATCCTGATAAGAGGGGAGGATTATTGTGGAATTAAGAGAGAATTATGAGATGCCCTTGCCTGTGGTCTTGAGCATTGCCAGTATTTTTATCTTTTGCTTGGGCTTTACACTATTGCCCTGTAGCCTGTTCCATTTTTTGATATCACTGATTTTGACCCCGTATCTTTTTGACAAGGACCAGAGCGTTTCTCCGCTTCTGATGTGGTGAATAATGTAACCGTCTCTTTTGTTTTTGGTGGTTGATTGCTTTGCCGCCACTGTTGTTGATTTTGTTTTCTGCTGTGCCTTGCCGGCGATCATCAGTTTTTGTCCCGAGCGGATGTTGTTTGTAGCGAGGTTGTTCCATGCCTTGATATCTGCGACCTTGACGCCGTGCTTAAGCGCGATCTGGATCAGTGTGTCCTTTGGTCTGACTGTGTAGGATCCCACCTTGTTTTTTTGCAGGGGCTTGCTCACCGCAGCTACTGTGGTTTGGGTTGTTTGGGTTTTTCTGGTGGTTGCGTTTTTTTCGCCTGTCAGCAGAAGTTTTTGTCCAATACGGATATGGCTTGAACCAAGTTTATTGAGCTTGGTCAACTGCGCAACAGTTGTCTTGTATTTTTTTGCCACAACGGAGAGATTTTCTCCGGGACGCACCTTGTGATATCTTGCTGTGGCGGTCTCTGTGACTGCCTTTGTAAGCGATGTGTCGGCAACATCGGGAATATCTGTTTGGCCGGTGTTATCGGTGTTGTCGGCGACATTAAGGTCGACGGTTTCTTTTTCAAGATCCGCCAGTATGGTCCCGGTGACATCCCTGACCATGGCCGGCTTTTGGGGTTTATCAACTTCGGGGGCGTCAACTGTGGCTGTCATGACGGGGATATCTGTGACCGCGGCCTCTGCGTCTTCGAGGCCTTCTGTTGCCGAGAAGTCGATATTCTCTGTTTGACCTGCGCTTGTTGGCCTGAATGCCACGGGGAGTTCTTCGTCACGCAGGATGATACGTTTGACACCCGTGACCCTCCCTGTGGCACCTGCGTTGCCACTGTAAGAGGGGGCAAATAAACCGGATGAGGCGTAGTGGGTCTCTCCACGCCCTTTTTTGTAAATCTTGAGCTGTTGTCCAACCCTAAGCTTTGTTTTTTTGCCGAGCTTGTTCCATAGGGCGATCTGGCCTGTTGTGGTTTTATTTTTGTGGGCAACACGGCCGAGGGTGTCTCCCTTTTTCACACGATAGTAGGCGATGCTTGTTCCGGATTTACCTTTGCTTGCATGGACAGTGCCCCCCTTCGCCATGGCAAGGAGGGTGCCCTTTGTGGCAGGTATTTTAACCAGGGTCCCTGATTTGAGTTTTTGTTTTGAATCGAAACCATTGAGTTTGGCAATCTCGGACGCACTGACGTTGTATTTTTTTGCAACGGTTGCTACGGTCTCTTTATGAGCGCTTCTGTAATTTAAATAAGAGACACGCTTTGAGGCAGGGACCTCAGCGTATCTTCTTTGAAATTCTTGTTTTGCGCCCTTGGGGATGTATATTTCATGCTGTTTTCCCGGCGGGGTGATCCCCATGACAAGACTGGGATTAAGTTTTTGTATGTGTTCTACACTGGTGCGGGAGCTTTTGGCAATGACCTCAACATCGGTGGCATCGGGGACTGTGACCTTGTCAAAGAGCAGTGGGGGGCCGAAGCTTCTGCTGGTGTAACCGTACTGTCTGTAGTTTTTAACAATGTGCAGGGCGGCGAGAAATTTGGGGACGTAGTCTCTGGTTTCTTGTCTAAAAAGACCCTTGGAGGCGCACAACCTCCAGTAGTCTGTTGTTTTGCCGCGTTTAACGGCCCTGTTTACTTTTCCGGGGCCCGCATTGTACGCGGCAAAGGCCAGATACCAGTCGCCGTAGACCTTGTAGAGATCCTTGAGATGGGTTGCCGCGGCCTCTGTTGCCTGAATGAGGTTGCTTCTGTCATCAACAAAAAAATCGTTGTTGAGTCCGTACATCCTGCCCGTAGCGCTCATGAATTGCCAGGGCCCCGCGGCAGAGGCGCTTGACCTTGCCTTAAGGTTAAAGCCGCTTTCGATCATTGAGAGATAAATGAGATCAACGGGGGCGTGTTCTTTTTTGAGTATGGATTCGATGGTTGGCCCGTACTGTCCGAGACGATACATCCATTTTGTGAAGTGACTTTTCAAGGGACCATTGAACGCCTTGATCCATTTTTTGACACCGGGATTCATGACAACGGGGATGCTGTGTCTCTTTGAGGGCTGCCAAGGCTGCACGGCATCAAGTGTGTCGAAACTCAAGGCCTCGTGCGAGGTCTTTGCCTTTTTTCCCATGTTGCCGCCTCCGGAGCAGGCAGCAAAAATCAGGATCAGCGCGAGAAAAGAAAAAAAATGCCTGATGTTTTTCTGATTGGCTATCAAATGACCCCCTCGTTTGATCAGTCAAAATAATAAAAAATTAATATAATGACGGCGTTGTTGTTAAGTTAAATTATGGATTTAAATATCCACGGGCATCATATGGGAAGTTAGACCTGTTAAATGATGCCCCACAAAGTGCGACGATTATAAACGATTTATGCGATTGTTTCAAGCAAAACCTTGGTAAAAACGTCAGGAATTATAAATCATTGCGACCTTGTCCACAAAGAGGTGTGGGTGATTTTTTGATTGAAGTGCAAGTCATTTGTGATTTTGGATTTATTTTTTTCCCCTGTACTTGAGGATCCCTTTTTCCGACAGGATGACTCTGCAACTGTGGGGGAGCGGTGTCTTCTTTTTGATGAGATCGATGTTGTCCTTAAAGAGGCTTAAGGCCTCGCGGCTCAGCCTTTGATCTGCTGATTTGATGAGCTCGCAGTATGTTCCCATCATTTTTTTGTTATAGAGTTCGGCCGTGCTCTGGTAGTTTTTGTTGACGAGGCCCAGAAACTCTGCCGTCTTGAATGTGCTTGTGTTGATGTTGTTATAGAGGTCGTTGACCTCGTGACGGGAGAGGGTTTTCTTTTGGTACCATTTGGTAAACCCCTTATCGACAATTTTAAGGGTCTGTTCGAAGATGCGGTCATCGGGCCCATAAAGTTTTGAGAGAAACTCTTTGAGGCGGTCTGTGTTAAAAGAATCGTTGTGGAAGAGGACCTGTTCGTGATGGTCGATGAACCTGAGTTTTTGTATTTCGAGGTCGGTATCCTTTGAGCTGCTTGTGAGGAGATAGGTGTTGAGTTTTTCGAGATCAAGCCACCCCTTGTTTTCGAGCCAGTCCATGAGGGGGCCTGCAAACAGGAGAAATTCTTTTTGCAAGGGCGCCGGTTTTTTTGCGATGCTGTCAAATAACCTGTTGTAGTGAGTCTGTGTAAACCAGTTTTTTTGGTCCAGTGCTTTAAAATTAAGCCCGATGAGAAGGTAGGGCGCATCGAGCAGCCTTTGGTTTTTTTCGGTCTGTTGCCAGAGGGCATTGAATTCACTCTGGCTGATCGCAGAATTCTCGATAAAGGGTGTGAGGAAAAAAGCGAGTTTGACGTAGGCATCCTGCATGGTCTTGTGATTGTGGTTTTCAAAGTCTGCCCGGATGGACGCAAACCAGTCATGATTGAAGACATTGGCCTTGAGCAGGGGCTCAAGATTTTCGGTGTCGTCAAGAAATAAATGCAGATCATCCTGCAGGTCCGGTGAAAAGGCAGGGAAGAGGGACAGGATGGTCTGGGCATCCTGCCTGCTCATGAGGGATTTATCCAACCAGAAGGCCGCATTGTTTTTAAACACTTTGAGGTAATTCGCGTGGTTTGTTGGCGGGACATCCTTGATTAAAGAGGCAAAGCGGGAGATGTGGTCTGTGGTCAGAAGCTTTACCTCTACAAGGGCTTCTTTGTATTTTGTGAGGATGGATGCTGCAAGCTCCGAGCCGATGGGACCATTTTTAAAGCTCTCAACAACGGTAGTGAGATCTTTGGGGGTGATTTTGTCCGCTGATGTCATGTTGTTTGTGAGCAGTGCATGAATCAGACCAAGAAAAATAATCTGGTTTTCACCAGATTTTTTTTGACCCTCATGGTACCCATCGACGATTTCACGCGAGAGGAAGTTTTTTTTAAAGAGTCTTTTGATGTGGCTGTCTATGAACATCAGTGCCCGTGATCGCAGATTAAAGGAATCAGACGGCATCTGTTCGAAGATCAGGGCCATGTGTTCTTTTTTAAACAGGCCTTTTGAAACAAGATCGGTCAGGTTGTTGTCAAAGAACCTGATGGCGCTGATCATCTCATGAGTTGTATCGGAGTCCAGTTTTTCGAGGGCAGAGGCCAGATCTTTTTCAAGGATTGTTTTCTCCTGTTCGGGAGTGACAGGCTCACGGTTAAAATCAGTCGAAAAGACGGCTGTCCTGACAGACGGGGAGAGAAGGATCATCCAGACAAAGACAACGAACAGGATTGTTTTTTTTGTTTTGAGAAAATCCGGCATTCAAGTTCCTCACTTGACTTTCACGCGATTGAGTTTTTCTGTTATGCGAAGAACGCACCCGCGCTCAATCAACTTTCAAATTTCTGGATATTAAATCAGTCCTCCATGATATTTATTTTTCCCGTGGATTCCTGTTCGGCGCACCCCCTGACGATGTTCCAGTCTGATTTAAGTTTTTCCAGTTTTTTTAGTTCTTCAGGCGTCTGCGCCATTGTTTCGAGTTTTGTTAATTCATTTTCAAACTGGTCATGCAGACGGTTTTGTAAAAAAAGTTCAGCGAGATTGCAGTTGACTTCAAAGCGTTCCGCTTTGAGCGCCTGCGACGAATTGACGAGCCGTTGTCTTTCCAACTGGTAGGTCAGGGCCTTCATTTTATTGTTGTCCTCCAGTGCGATGTAAGACAGCTCTGCACAGCACTTGGAAAGGATAATTTCCTCATAGGCAAGCAGTTTCGTTTCTTTGCTTTCGAGAATCTGCTTGGCAAGCAGAAAACGTCTTGCGGCGAGTGCGGTGTTGTTGTCGGCCCCGTAGATGTGGGCCTGATTAAACAACAGGACGGCCTTTGCCATGTAATCTTTGAGCCTGACGGCGATATCGATGGCATCTTGATAGTTTTTGAGAGCCATGTCGTGCTGTTCGTTGGTTTGGTGTAAGCTCCCCAGGCCGTTGTAGGATCTGAGCAGGAGCAGATGATAGTTTGCGGCTTTGCAGATGTTGACACACTCCTGAAAGGCCTTGACGGCCTTTTGCGTCTCGCTTTTATTTCTCAAGGCCTCGGCATAGGAATAAAGTGCCCGCGCCATGGGCTCCTTGTTTTTGAGAGGAGAAAATGTTTTGATGTCCTCGATAAGGTAGGGGATGCTTTCTTCCGGCTTTCTCAGTTTAACATAAACATGTCCGAGATCGTTGTTTGTGATCTGTTGGAGCTGTGCGGGGGCAAGCTGTTTTGACAGCTCCCTGGTTCTCTTAAAAATTTGTATCGCCTTTTCATGATTACCGAGGAGATCCTCGATGCTCGCCAGACTGTTTTCAAATCGAAGTTGTTGTACCACACACTCGGGGAAGCGTTTGGAGTATTTTAGCCCGTTCTCAAAGTACCTGCGGGCGTGGTCCAGTTTTTCCAGGTGTAAAAGTGCGATGCCCTTTTTTTCCAGCAGGGTCATGAATTTATTGTGGTCGAGGGTGGGTTTGTCTTTCTGAATCTCGTTTTCCAACTTGGTGATCATCTGGTTGACCTCTTGAAATCGGTCCAGATCGATCATCAAAATGCTTGCTTGTATGTGCCAGTCGAGACGTTTTTGAAAATCCGTGTCGGCATAATCGTTGATCATCTTGAGATAAGCATTCAGGGCATCTTCGCGGTTTCCGGCCTCGGTGTAAATATCGCAGAGTTTTTCGGCGGCTTTAAGTCTCATGTTGCGGTCTGAGCCGAGACTTAAGTGATAGATGCGCCATTTGTTGCTCAGCCCGACTGCGGGGAGTGCCAGTGCTGTGTGACGTCTTTTGACCTCGGGATTGGGGAGATTTTTTTGAATAAAATTGTGAAAAATACTCCGGTACAGGGTGTAGCTGTTGTTTTGTACACGAATAATTTTTTTTTGGAGCATGACCTCAAGTGTTTGATCGAGTTCCTCCTGTTTGACGAGGTGCTTTATGTTGTCGTAGGTCAGGGGATGCGGGCTGACACTGAGCCAGTTGACGATGTCTTCTTCGTTGCTTGTGAGTGAATCATATATTTTTTCAAATTCCTGCTCCAGAGATTCTGACACTTCCATACTGGTGAACGTTTTATCCAGTTGAGAGAGAAGGTCGTCCGTCCATCTTCCCGACTTGTCGAAGAGGAGCCCGTTGCCGATCATGGACTGGATGAGATCAAGCGCAAGGCCGGGGAGCCCGTCTGTGTTTAAATAAAATTGGTTGACGAATGACTGCGGAATTTCTTTTTCGCCGATGATATTTTTTAAGAACTCCTCTGTTTCGTTAAGGGTGTAGGGGGAGAGTTCGATGGTGGTGATTCTGGTTTCTTCGAGGGGCAGAAGTTTTTTTATGGTTTGAAATTCACTTTCTTTGCTCGACGAGACAATAAAGATGAACCGCGTTGTTGTTGTGGCGAGAATTTTCTGCTCAATGACACCAACGATCTCCCTGAGATTTTTCATTTCATGGACGTTCATGAAATAGTAATCAAGATTTTCAAGGATGATGGCCTTTGAAACAAGAATGGTGTGTCTGTCCTGCTGCGACATGGGGGTGATAATGGACTCAACGCTGAATTTTGAAAGCTGGAGTTCGTGTTTGATGCGGGTGACAAAGTGGGTTTTTCCCACGTTTTTCTGGCCATGGATCAGGATGAGATGGTAGGGATCCTTGTTGGCTTCGGAGAGAAAATTGCCGATGGCTTTTTTCATGTCGGCGATCGCTTCGGGTCTGCCGATGAGTTCGGACTCTGTGGGAAGATAGGAGAGCAGGGTTTCCTTTGTTTCAATCGAGTAATTTCTTCCCGAATAGGTGGCAATTTCTTCAATGACTGATGCCGCGCTGGTGTGTCTCTCTTCGGGTTTTTTGTTGAGCAGTGTGTCGATAATGTCGCTGAAGTATTTGGGAACCTTTGGGTTGATGTCGGAAATGGGCGGTGGCGTAAAACTGCGGTGCCTGTTGTAGACCTCCTGCAGCGTCTTTGCCGAAAAGGGCTGCGTGCGTGTGAGACAGTTGTAGCAGAGGACGCCGGCGGCGTAGAGGTCGCTGCTCTCGTTATGGTGTTTGCCTCTAAACAGCTCAGGCGCGAGGTATGTGGGTGTCCCGACAATGTTGTCACCCCAGTATCCAGACAACCCAAAATCAATCAGCAGAACTTGACCGTCTTCAATGACAATGTTTGCCGGCTTGATATCGCAATGGTAAAGCTTTTTTTGATGCAGGTAATTTAGAGCGCGAAACATCTGCACAAAATATTCTTCACATTTTTCAAAAACCAAATCCTTGGTGGCCTCAAAGATGTCTGTTCCTTTGAGCCAGGGGAGGGTAAAAAAAACCTTCTGCTGTTCTTCGTCAAAACCATAATCAATAATGTGCCCGATATTGGGATGGGAGAGCCTCTTTAAAACTTGAAATTCGTTCTCAAACTGCTCCATCGCGGCCTTGTTTGATTTGGCGTCGAGCGTCTTTAACAATTTTAATGCAACGGGGTCGCCCTTGGGCGGCAAGACCAGAAAGACCTCTCCCATGGCGCCAACCCCCAGCGGTTTGAGGACCTGATATTTTTTTGCAATGACACTTATCGTAGCCGACATGCTGTACAAGCTAGCGCTTGGCGCAACTACGCGACGAAATCTTCTGTTTTGCGTAGGATGCACCCGCGCTCGATTGACTTTGAAATTCCCATGCATCAAGTTACCTTGCTGACAAGGAAAACCCCCCTTTGTAATCGTTTGCTTCATCTTACATCGAAACTGGTGTGTTGACACCACATTTTTTGTCAGATTGATCTTTTTTTGACGGCAATACCGGCCATTGAATCTCAATGCGCACCTTTGTTGGCTTGAGTTTTTGCCACCGTTGTAAATTAATGTATCAAAATGATAAAAAAATGCACTGATTGAGGTGTTTGTACCACAATGATAAAACCTGTCGCTATGGGAAAATTAAAATCTCAAGCGATAACAATTAATTACGGATATTATTGATTATTGTATTTTGGCATAAGGATTGCTTTATAAAAAAGGTATGAATACAACACATAAACAACTGGTGGCCATGATCCCCCTCTTTTTTGTTTTACTGACGGCTTGTTCGGTACAGTCGCAGTTTGCAACCTCGGGCATGCAAGGAGGCAATGTCAGTTACGGGAACCGCGGTGCGGATAACCCCGAAGCAATGCCTGATGACGAAGAAATTCCCGTCGATGGTATCGAAGTCATCAACATGGACGGTGACACCATAGAGCTGGAGATAACCAATCCCTCGGGGGATGCAAACGCAGCGGTGAGCGATGATCAGGAAGATGGCGGTGATGTTGATTCTGCCGCCCTCGAAGGTGCGCCCGACCCATTGCCGATCCCGGTCACGATTGCCAAGGCCGATGAAGAATGTGATTCTTCAGAAGAAGGGGAAGCGCAGACCATCGTGTACAAAACAGCTGGATATGAAGACACCGTAGAGGGCGAGATCCTTGTGTGTCGGCATGATCTTGAGGCAGACGAATATTACTGGGGGCGCATCGAAAACACAGAGGGTGATTTGCTAGTGAGCGCGACAACCACCAACAGAAAAACAGGCGAGGTTGATGAATTTGAAGTTGCGTTGACAAAAGAAGGAACCTTTAAGATCAGCAAATAAACCTGCATGCGGCAGTTTAAGAACACCTGAGCGACAGGAAGTGCAGGATTTACGATGTTTGTGTCCTTATTTTAAAGACCACATCGTCGATCGTGTATTGTGTTTGAGTGTTGTTGATTTTATCGATGATGGATTCTTTCATGAAGCCCAACTCGTTAAGCCAGGTAGAGTTGTTGACAGCAACAAAAAGGGTGTTCTTTTTAAGGTACAGAACATGAGAATGGCCCGCGATGGTTGGACCGACAATTTTTACCCATTGTTTTTGCAGCGATACCGAAGAACTGAACTGTTCGTTGGTGATGTGGTCGAGCTGTTTTTTTAAGACCTCGGCAAGGGAGGAAAAAGACGCCGACCTGTCGGTACCCTGCGTTTGTTTCATTGGTACTTCCCCATCTCATGGCTGGTTGCTCGTTTTTAAAAGCGCTTTCAGAATCAAATGTCGCTCTACATGTAATAATCGAGTCCCAAAAACGTGATTTGGGTCTCACCCGCCAGATGACGCAGGGTATTCATGAGCTTGAGCTCCTGATGAAAGAGATTGTGTATCGGGGTGAGCCCTTCTTTGACCATCGGTGACTTGTAATAAAAAGAAAGCCACTCTTGAAGTCCCTTGAGTCCGGAGCGTTGTGCAAGGTCCATAAACAGGACGACATCAAGAACAAGTGGCGCTGCCAAAATCGAATCGCGGCAGAGAAAATTGACCTTGAGCTGCATGGGGAGGCCCAGCCAGCCGACGATGTCTATGTTGTCCCAGCCCTCTTTGTTGTCGCCCCTGGGCGGGTAGTATTCGATACGGACCTTGTGATAGAGATTGCCGTAAAGATCGGGATACAAGGAGGGTCTGAGGATGGATTCGAGGACCGAGAGTTTGGATTCTTCCTTGGTCTTGAAGTTTTCGGGGGCGTCGAGGACCTCTCCGTCCCTGTTACCGAGAATGTTGGTCGAGAACCAGCCGCTGATGGCCAGATAACGGGCGGCAAGGCCTGGTCCCAGAATGGTCTTCATGAGTGTCTGACCGGTTTTGAGGTCTTTTCCCGATGAGGGAACGCCCATTTCGTGTGCGAGTTCGATCAGTGCCGGGATTTCTCCGGTGAGATTGGGCGCCCCGTTGGCATAGCCAATCCGCGATTTAAAGGCGGCGTAGGCGTAAATCATACTGGGTGAAATGGTGGGGTCATTATTTTTAAGACCATCTTCAAAACTGCGCAGGGATTTGTGAGAGTCGGAGACGGTGTTAAAGGCCTCGGTAGAGGCGCACCAGATCATGGTCATGCGGTCGCATTTGTTTTTTGTTTTAAAGTTTTCGATGTCCTTAATAAGGGACTCTGCCAGCAACATTTTGTTGTCTGCTTTTTTGTAGTGGGTTGCTTCGAGTTTGCGGCAGTAGCTTTTATCGTAGACAGCGGCCATGGGCCTTAAGTTTTGAAGGTCATCCTTGATTTGATCGAGCAGGTCCATAGGGATGACACCTGCCTTGCAGGCGGCTTCGTAACCATTATCGGGAAAAATATCCCACGCGCCATAGACGAGGTCGTTAAGATCGGCTAACGGGACAAGGTCTTTAACCAGAGGATTTCTGTTGTCGGTACGCTTGCCCAAGCGTATGTGTCCCATTTGAGTCAGCGAACCAATTGGTTTGCGGATCCCTTTTTTTATGGCCTCTACGCCGGCTACAAAAGTGGTGGAAACTGCGCCAAGTCCGACAAGCAGGACACCGAGTTTGCCTTTTGCCGGTTTGATGTTGATCGTGTTTGTTGACATAAAAAATCCTCCAAGTGGTTTGATGTATATGAATTTCAAAGTTGACAGAGCGCGGGTGCGTTCCTCGCAAAACGGATGAATTCAACCGCGTCCCCCAAGGGCATTTCCTTCGGGTATCAAAGTCAAGTTAGTAACTTGTTTGCTGTGAGTCCGGTGTTCCTAGCAATCTGGGACGGTAAAAGCAAGCCCTGTCATATAATATTTTACGACTCAGGGTGTTGATTGTGTAGATGGGGTGGTTTGTGTCGGACAAAACATCAGGGCTTCGTAGGCAAATTTTTTTGATATTTCCAAAAATAGAAGATGGGGGCTGTGATTTTAGGTTATTTTGATGAGTCCATGAGATTGGGGGGGGGCTTGGTGAAACCCGGAGGGTTTTTTTAGC
>JADGCS010000038.1 GCA_015228875.1 Deltaproteobacteria bacterium
TTACACACACGCGCACGCCAAAACGCTTACAGCGCATATGGGCGCTACAGAATTATCTACCCCCTTAGGACTCGCTAACGCTTACAGCGCATATGGGCGCTACAGAATTATCTACCCCCTTAGGACTCGCTGCGGGCTTTGACAAAAACGGCGAGATGATCGATTTTTTAAGCTCGCTTGGTTTTGGATTTTTAGAACTGGGCTCAGTCACAGCCCTGCCCTGCAACGGAAGGGAAAAACCCCGCATCTTCAGGCTGCCCGCAGATTACAGCCTCATCAACCGCATGGGGCTACCCAATAGCGGCGCCGAGACCTTTGCCCGAAGACTCAAACACAAAAACGGTGCAGTCATTGGAATAAATATTGCCAAAACACCAGACTTTGCATTGACAAAAACCACACCCACAAGCGGTATCGATGATTTTCTGCACTCCTTTAACAAGCTGCACCGTCTGGGAAAATACACGGTCCTCAATTTGAGTTGTCCCAACACACACGACAACACGACCTTTGAGCACCCGCCTCTCTTTAATGACCTCGCCAGGGAAATCGCAAACGCAAGAATCAATCAGAATGTCCAACACCCCGTCCTCGTCAAACTCTCTCCCGATCTCGAAAAGAAGGATCTGAACAAAATCGTAGACACCGCCATTAAATTTGATTTCGACGGGTTTGTCCTTACAAACACCACCACCATGAGGCCTGGTCTCAAGACCCGTCAAAAGACCATCCTCGCCATCGGCAGCGGAGGCCTGAGTGGCGCGGCCTTAAGGGAGATGGCCAACCAACAGCTCCAGAGGGTCTATGACATCACCGGAAAAAAGAAGATCCTCATAGGCTCCGGCGGGGTGATGAACCTGCAAGACGTGCTGACCAAACTCGCCCACGGCGCCTCGCTGGTGCAGGTGTACACAGGGTTTGTGTACGAAGGGCCGTTTTTTATTAAAAGACTTAATGAAGGGCTGGACAAGTTCTGCAGGCAAAATAAAATTAAGAATTATCTTGAACTCGTGGGCTGTCATCACGGTGCTTAGGCCCCGCCCTTCGCTTTAAACCGACCCAGCAAACAACAGGATCACCAGACCCATCAGATCAGCCATGGTGACAGAAACGGGTATCACTTTGCGACCTCATAGATCGTGTAATCATCCTTGTAAGAGATGATCTTTTTTATTCTGACCCTGTTTTCACCCAGCACAAGTTCCATCTTTGCTGGATCAAACAGCGGCGGGTTGTCGTCTCGGTGGAGACGGTTATCCATGGCAAAGAAATAATCAGCGAGGGACCAGTCATCATCAGCGGCGATGGGAGCGCCTTTTTTTGAAATAACATGATCAAGTCAACCTGTCTTTTTGTGTGCAGTTTTTTGGGTACGCGCACAAGCTAGCGCTTGGCGCAACTACGCGACGAAATCTTCTGTTTTGCGTGGGATGCACCCGCGCTCGATTGACTTTGAAATTCCTATGCATCAAGTTACTAACTTGACTTTAACGCGGTTGAATTCCTTCATTTTGCGAGGAATACACCCGCGCTCTGTCGACTTTGAAATTCCTATACATGGACGTATCGGGCAAACCGCTGCTTTACTTCATAACCCGCATGAAGCGGAAAACACTACGCGGGGTGCATTGCGATCGGACATGAATGATTTCATGTCCGGCGCTATGCGCCAGACCCCGGCGCGTAGAAAAAACCTACTTAGGTTCCTTGGGCAGTCGTCATGTTATAAACCACCATCACAACAATATAAACCGCAAAAGGCACAACCACCATATAGTAACGCATCCCAAAGTGCGTTAACAAACCCAGCAGGCCGGGATAGGCATACAGTGTCAGAATGACCACCAAAAAAACGCCCGTCATCACAAGGAGCTGCGTAAAGACCTCCCTGTTCGCCCTGTGAAAAACAAACATCAAAATAACGGCCACACAAAAAACGAGAAAGAGAATATTGTAATCGGGGTGAAACAGGGCCTGTTCAAAAGGCGCCACCAACAACCCAGGTTCAAAAATATTATTAAAGGCCAGCGCAAACATTGCCCCGCCCATCTCTCCCAAATGCCCGGCCATCGCGGTATCAAGGTGTTTAAAATAGTCATTAAACAGGATCACGCACAGTGGAGCCACAAGAAGCAGCAGCGAAAGCAGCGCAGTGCCAAGGGTATTTTTAAGGCGATCGGACAGCAACAGGACAAAGACCTCGATCCCCAAAATCAGGATGACGAGATACACATTCTCACTGCGAACACCCGAACCAAAAAACAAAAAAATCGTCAGGGGCAAAATCAGCAGGACATTGCGTTTTTTCTCAGGGTTTAAAATCTGATCTGAGAGGTAAAGTGAAAAGGCAAAGAGGTAAAACGCAGTGGGAAGATTAAAATAGGATGTGAAAGAATGGATAAACATCAGGGGAAGAGACAAAAAAATGTAAACAGACAAACAGGCATACCGGATAGTGCACCGCCTTAAAAAGAATCCAAAGAACAGGAGACAGAAATTAATGTAAATCAGGGGCGACAAAATATTGGACAGCCCCACGGGAAACTCACGATAGAAAAGAATAAAAAAAAGATCGGCAAGCGGGGCATAGTTATTTCTGACAGGGGCCCCGCCGGAGAATTCAGGATTAGCGGCGTCCAAAACAAGGGACTTGTTCTCAAAAAAAACCTTGGTTTTTAAATCCCACCCGTTGACAGCGTCCTCCGAAATCGTTGGGTGTGAGACATTAATCATAACCGCCATGACAAGTTTTGTCAGGACGTATACAAAACAACAAATAACAAGGAGCCTCTGCCATTTTTTTTGTTCAAGAAAACCCTGCTTGACCTTGGAGAGATCGGCACTCACCGCACTTAAAATCTGCCTGAAAAAAAGGGGGTCTTTAATCCGCCTTAACAGAAAAAGAAGAGCCAGCACGACCATCATGATCACCGTTGGCACCATGGAAAGCCTGTCAAAAAACACCCCCTCGCAGACCAGTCCAAACACAACAAGCGATACCCCCACACCAAAAGCAAGGGCCACGCCCTCGAAGATGTTGACATGCCTGTGCTGTCCGGCAAGAAACAGGACCGCCAGACCAACCAGATAAACAATGCCGATAGAAACAAGTATCATTTGGCAACCTCATAGATTGTATAATCATCCTTGTAAGGAATAATCTTTTTTATCCTAGCACGGTTTTCGCCCTGCACCAGCTCCATCTTTGCCTTATCAAACAGCGGAGGATTGTTGTCACGAATGATGCGGCTATTTGCCACAAAAAAATAATCCGCCAGGGACCAGTCATCATCGGCAGCAAACACCGCCCCCTTTTTTCTTGAGAGCCTTACATGGGGATAAGCATGATAGGTCCCCTCAAAATGCATGGGATAGGGAAGCAAGAAAATGCCCCTTTTTCCCCGGGGGATGTGATCTTTGATAAAAGTTAAAAAGTTGGGGAATTCTGAAGAAGCGTCGGCCGCACGGGAGTTCTGCATGATATCTTCTGCCGCGACAAACCAGTGACACATTCTGGTCTGATTGATTGTGTGTATGACGTCAAAAAAAAGCCAGACAACAACCACCAGAAAAACTGCCAAAGAAGAAAAATAACGACGGCCCCTACTGTTTGCCACCGCAAAACAGAAGGGCAAAAGCAAAGACAGCGCACAACCAAGACCAAAGACAACAGGCCTTGAAAACCGCTGCCCCCGCCACGTGGGGATAGTGATATAATTTATTGTGGCGGGTATAAACCTCGCAAACCTGAAAAGCTCTTTGACACGATTGACGAGATAATCAGCACGGGGTGCCTTGTTGAGCGCGACATGTTTGAGTACAATCTCAAGATCGGCCCCCTCAAACCCAAATCCACAATATAATATGCCACCTTCATAATGCCTGAAACTCTGCAGATCAATTTGTACCCGGTTGAATGCATTTTTGCTGCCTTCAACAATCAAACTTTGCGGCCATGATTCAAAGCCATCTTTTCTCTGAAAGATAACAGACAGGGTCTGTCTTGGGCTGCTGATCCTGTAGTCAAGATCAAGCCTGTCAACCGCCTCTGCCTGATCATCGACAGGGACAAAAACCCTGCAGTCATCACCCTTTAATTTTAGACCCTCAGAACCCAGACTGAAATGATCGCAGTTTACCTTGAGCGTGTGTAACGGCACATCCTTTGCAAAAGCAGACCCGAAGAAAAAAATGCAAAGAAAAAAAAATGCAGGAAATATTTTGAACCCAAGGTGGTTTTTTTCCATGCCTACTGACATCATTATTGTTTGGTAGTCGGCCCGCATTGAAGTTAGCCCGTCTTTCTGCTCAAACTGAGAAGGCTCATGAAAAAACTTGAGAAGATCATCTGCACGCCCAAAATCATCATCGTGATACTGGGGATCACAATTCTTAAACCCTCTGCATAGGGCATCCTCCCAAAATTGTTCAACCACCAGACGTAAACCCCCCGCCCCATGAGGATCAGGCCCGACAACAGGACAAACAGGCCCAACAAAATACCAACCTCTAATGTCACCCACTTTGCCGCCCTGTTTAATAATTCGATCTTTGGAAGCAGACCTTCTGAGATGGCAAAGATCTTTGCAAACGACGCAAAGACCAGCATTTGAAAACCAAGAATAATACACATCGAGCTGACGAGCAGTGTGTTTGTATCAAACCCCAGGCCAAAGATTTTGACAGAGGAAAACAGCAACACCCCACCCGTGATCAACCCCAAAAACAAAAGCAAAAAACCCGGCAGAAAAAACAACCAGCCCGGGCTGCACATGAGCATAAAACGCAAGTGCCGCCAGCCGTCCCTGAAACTTCGCAGGTGCGGTGGTCTTGAACGGCCGTCTTTATACAGGGTCACCGGGACCTCGGCGATCTTTAAGTTGTATAATGTTGCCTTAAGCACCATCTCGGATGCAAACTCCATCCCGGTTGTCCTGAGATTTAACCTGCTAAAAGCCTCTTTGGTAAACGCCCGCAGACCGCAGTGAAAGTCCTTGACCTTCGACGTAAAAAAAATCTGGCCAATCGTTGTAAGAATGGGGTTGCCAATCCATTTATGTTTCCACGGCATCGCCCCCGGCATGATCCGCCCCCCGCCTCGTGGAAAACGACACCCCATGACAAGATCGAATCCGGCCCTTAATTTATCGAGAAAGGGCATGATCTCATCGAAGTGATAACTGTCGTCGGCGTCTCCCATGATGATGTAACGACCCCGTGCGGCCTCGATCCCGCCCATCAGCGCCGCACCATACCCTTTGACCGCCACCGGGACAACACGGGCCCCGGACTTTTGGGCAATTTGTATCGAGCCGTCTGTGCTTCCGTTATCGGCAATAATGATCTCTGCCTCGCAATGATGGCTGTTAATAAATACCCTTGCCTTCTCAATGCATCGAGCGAGGGTCTCTGCCTCGTTAAGGCAGGGGATAACTATTGAAAATTCCATCGCGACCACATAGCAGTCACTCCCTTGTTTTTCAAGCATCATCAAAAGGTTAATACGGTTGCCAGTTTTCAAAAATCCTGTAATATACGACCCCAACGGACAAAAACCCCATGCGTGTTTTACTGCTCAACCCCCCTTTTTTTAAATCGTACTCACGATCCCAGAGAAGCCCCGGAGTAACCAAGTCCGGCACCGTGTATTACCCTTACTGGCTCTGCTATGCAGCGGGCATCCTAGATAACAGCGGTCACGAGGTACAAATCATCGATGCAGCACCCAAAAACCTCACACTTGACGCAATCGAGGGACAAATCTGTCCCCACCCTGACATCATCGTCCTCGATACCAGCACCGCCAGTATGGACAATGATCTGCAAACACTCGGATCACTCAAACAAAAATTTCCCGCAGCCTTTTATGTTCTTGTCGGCAGCCACGTCACGGCACTCGCGCAGAAAATTCTGGAACACGAACCCGGCATCAACGCGATTATCAGGGGCGAGTACGACCACGCCCTAAGAGACCTTGTCAATGCAAGGGCGGGAAACAGGCCATGGCAGGACATCAGGGGGTTAAGCTATATCAGGGACAACTCCATCTGTCACAATCCGGATTACCCCTACATTGAGAACCTCGACACGTTGCCCTTAGTCAGTCAACAGTACAAAAAGTTTTTGGACGTCAGGGATTACTATTTTGCCGCAGCCGATTACCCCATGATCATGATCATTACCGGCCGCGGCTGTCCCTTTAAATGCTTCTACTGCGTCTACCCCCAGACAGTGCATGGTCGGGCCTACCGGTATCGCTCCCCCGACAACGTGGTCCGTGAATTTAAATACATTGTAGACAACTTTCCCGATGTCAAAGAGGTTGTGATCGAAGATGACACATTCACCGTGCACCCCAAAAGGGTCAGAGACATCTGCGAACTGCTCCTAACACAGGGTATAAAAATAAAATGGTCCTGCAACGCCAGGGCCCATCTGGACCTTCACACCATGCAGGTCATGAAAAAAGCGGGCTGCCGCCTCCTGATAGCAGGTTACGAAAGCGGCAGCCAGACCCTGCTTGACCGCATGGCAAAAAATCTCACGTTAGAACAATCGCTGGCCTTTTCAAAAAATGCCCGCAAGGCAGGGGTGCTGGTCCACGGTTGCTTTATGCTGGGTTGTCCGGGTGAAACATCAGAGACAATAAAACAAACCTACAGCTTTGCAAAAAAATTAGGGTGCGACAGCGCCCAGTTTTACCCCCTGTTTGTCTACCCCGGCACAGAGGCCTACACATGGGCAAAGCAAGAGGGTTACTTAAAGACAGAGGACTTTTCACAGTGGCTTGACCTTGACGGGCGTCACAGATGCGTCATCGATCTGCCGGGACTTGCGGGAAAAGACTTAACCCAAATATCCGAAAGACTCACTTTAAAATACCACACACGCATCTTCTTTATCCTTTACAAATTTAAACAACTGTTTATTAATCCCGTAGAATTTTTGCGCACCATGCGATCGGGCATCAAGTACTTCGCCCGTCTGTTTGTGCATGTTTGTTTAACAAGAACTCAATGACTCAGCCCGTTAAAATATCAGTTGTCGTTGTCTGTTATAACGAGATCACCAACATCAGGGAGTGTCTGCAGTCACTTGTCTGCCAGGATTATCCACAGTCAGATTACGAAATCCTGGTGATCGACAACGATTCAAATGATGGAACCAAGGACATCCTGGCGGAGTACGCTTTGCAAAATAACAACATGACCTGGCTGGTTAACCAAACCAGGGGTATAGCGGGCAGCAGAAACAGGGGGATCGAAAAATCAAAACATGATCTGATCGCCTTTATTGACGCCGACTGTATTGCCCCAAAGAGCTGGCTTAAAAAATACGCCGACGCATACGAGCGGCACGTTCAAAAGGATCCTGTACTCGCCGGTATCGGAAGCGGCAACAAGCCGCCTGAAACAACAACCTTCTACAAGTCACTGGGGATCATGCTTGATACCTTTCTCGGCAGCCGCGGTTCGGTCCAGGGAAAGGCCCTCAAAAAAAACACCCTTGTCAAGCACCTGCCCACAGTGAACGTCATGTACCAAAAAAAGATGATACAAAATGCCGGCGGGTTTGATGCCTCACTCGGCAACATCGGCGAAGATCAAGATTTAAGTTTCAGGCTCAACCAAAGGGGCCTTGATCTGCGCTACATACCGGACAACTTCGTCATTCACAAAATGCGCAGTAACATCGTGGACTGGTGCCGCAACATGTTCACCTACGGCAAGGGGCGCATGATTCTTATAAAAAAATACCCGTCAACATTCTCGCCCCTCTTTCTGCTGCCGCTATTTCTGCCGCTCCTGTACCTGACCTGCCCGTTCTCAAAACATCTTTTGTCTCTGATGATCATTTACACGGGGGTCGTCTTTGCCCAGTCCCTTTATTCGGCTGTCGCAAAAAAAATGCCCGTGCTCACATTTCATGTTTTTATTTTATTTCTGGGGACCCATTTTTTTTATGGGATGGGGGAGATTTGCGGGGTGTTTAAAAAGACACGCCTGGACGGATAACAACAGACCTGTTTCATGCCATCACCTGTAGCGCTCGTGCAGCCGCAGCTCATTTTGCGAACAAGTCATCGAAAACCTGGATCACCTCTTCAAAGTTTTTCGGGCAGAATTTCTCGGGCAAGTGTATTTGGCCAAATACATTGTCCTTTAGAATCCGTGTTAATCCTTCTTTTTCAATTCTATCAAGACTTGCCACTCTGCCATCAGGATGAGCGTAGGACCACGCCCTGATGTAGTGCTCAAAGCCCCTCCATTCAAACTGATTGATGATTTGAAGTTGTTTAATGACGGCATCCAACCCTGATGTCAAACGTGCCACCTGGTCTTTTTTGGTTCGTGTGACAACAAAGACACCGGCCAACTGGCAATGTTGGACAACGAACACGTCTGGCTTAACCTTGTGGAGGTTGATGTTCCAGGTTACGTCAGCATAGCCACGTGTCATTTTTAAGAGTAACGTCCTCCATTGAATCTGAAGCCGATCGAGAAATGAAATATTGCGGGAAAAAACGGGGTTTATTTTTAGATTGTGGGTATGAAACCTGAACGGGGTCACGTAACTCCAGATTCTGTTATTGTCTAATATGGAGTATTCGTCACTGAGGAACGGGTTTCCTTTTTCCAACCAGGTTAACAGGGTTGTTGTTTTACCCGTTGAAGGCGACGCTGCCAAAACGATCCCCCGCTCTCCGTTGCAAAGACTTGAAGAATGAAGCATGGGATAACCCGACAAGGTCATCTTAAGACGAATAATTGATTCGCAGAACCACCGGGCCAGAACAAATTTGGAAGCATAGTTGCCATGGACTTGAACTGTTGTACACTCGCTGTCAAGACCCGTTATCTTGATCTTCCAGGAAGCAACCTTGTACGCGTCGCAGGCATAAATAGTATCATCGTGCAAAATAAATGTCTTGTTTACGACAAGACTGTCCCTGGGAGGCTCCCACAAAAAATTTCCAATGACAACTTGAAGATTGACAGCCCCAACCTGCGGTTCGGTCCTGTAAAATGCAAATTCTTTATCGAAGCTGTCTGGTAACTGTCCCTCCCCCTCAACAGAGAAAGTTAAAAAATTGTGAAGTTTATAATATTTTTTTGTCATCATTGTCTCTTAAAAAATTTCAACGCTCAGTCCGCGCTGCAGAATGATATATCCCCTTAAAACGTCCAAGTAAATATTAAATATAATTCCCGTCAGGTTTGAGATCCTGATGAGGTGATCACAATCAAAAAAATCACTCAGGCACTTACACTCCTTCGGCAGAAGCTCCCGACCTGTGAGCCTGTCGGACAACTCCTGTCAAACATTCCCTTGATTTATCACATTGGTAACGCTAGGATATTAAAAGTTTTTTTTGTTTTGCGCTTTATTGGGATCCATTATGGGATCATGGGACGATTATTTTAAAAAAGTATCTGGAGAGCATAGTTTCTTTGTTTATTCCGCCTTATTAATTTTTGCCAATTTTTCAGGCAGCATTCTGGGCTACTGTTATCACCTTGTTGTTGCACGATGCGGAGGACAGATCATTTACGCAGATTTTGGGGTATTGCTCTCTATCTTGTCCCTGCTCTCTGTCGTGTCGATGGCTGTTCAGTTTTACGTCTGTCATCTTGTTTTACAAGCCACCCTCCACAACCAGGAAGCAAAATTCGCAATTGGCAGGTGTTTAAAAAAAGTGTTTCTGCTTACTTTTTTGGGCGCCATCATATTATCTCTTGTCTCAAAGCAATTATCCTTTTTTCTAAAAATTAAACAGGAAAGTGCCCTGCTTGTCCTGGCGTTTGGGGCAGTTGTTTTGTTTCTTTCTGCTGTTCTCAGAGGCGGTCTGCTGGGTCTTAAAAAATTCGGCCAGTTAAGTGTCTTGAGGGTTGTAGAGGCCCTCATTCAATTATCAGCCGGATGGATTCTTGTTTATGCAGGGTATGGCGCAAGCGGGGCCATCGGAGGTACCGTTCTTGGTCTGCTGATTGTTTTTATTTCCATCAACCAGGTTGTGCGACCTCAATGGAAAACACACAAGGAAGTCAGGCACGGGGATTCCAGAAATACAATTTATTTTTCGAATGTTTTTCTGTTTTTATTATTTGCCAATGTATTTATCAATCTTGACGTATTGGCCGCCAAACATTACTTTTTTCATGCCGACGCGGCTCAATACATTGCAGCCTCCTTTATGGGGCGCTTCCTGTTCCTGATGGCCCTGTCCATAGGAATGGTTTTGTTTCCCTTTACTTATTCTCATGACCCGGATCACCAAACCACAAAAACAGATGTGCTGTTCAAGGCAATGAAATATTTTGTGATGATAGCGCTGCCCTGCATCCTGCTTGCTTTTGTTTTTAAAGAAACCATTGTAAATGTATTTTACGGCGACGGCTATTTAATGACGGCAAGTATTCTGCCCAAAATGCTTTTTACAAACCTGCTGGTCGGTATTTCCTTTCTGACAGGACTCTACGCCTTATCCCGGAATAACAGCCTGGTCTGGCTCCCCTTTCTCTGTGGGACTGTCGCCCTCTTTCTGGTTCTGTTAACCCCCCCGCCCTCCATCAGATTTATGGCAGATGCCATGCTGATCATTTCGTTCTTTACGACAATCATCAGCCTTGCCGGTCTGGGTTTAAGGCTGTTGAGTAAATGACCCAAAGGGTGTCAGGGAGTTCGCCACGCTTCGCTCGCGATGACGTTGTATGTCCTTTCGACACAGAGTGATGGCATCGTATAGAGGTTGATCAAAAAACCGTACACAGAACATTCTTGCTCAGTGTACTTATTTTGTACCCGTGCTTGATGTCGATCTGATTTTGACAAAGTGGACTGCTCATAAGCCTTTCTTTCCATTGTGTGCGGCCGCTTGGCCAGACCCCGTGTTCTATCAACAGGTAAAGGTGTTGATACCCCTTCTTGTCTTTGTAATATTTTTTAATGGCATCTGTTGAGTACTGCATGAGTTTGATCGAATTTGTCTCGCCCAGCCCCATGAGTTCAAGGTGCTTGAACATGTAGGGTTGAAGTGCGTGTATGGCGTTTGCAGGAATGCCCAAAAAGGAGTCATGAAACAGCAGGCCCGGTTCCAGTTTTTTGAGGCAATCCACTGTGGGCCATACATTGAGACTCTGCCCGTGTGTCACCATGTCCCTGCAGAGGACGTCAGGGCAAAAGTCGGGGTGGTCAATCTCGACATTATAATAACGGTAAGCCATGGGGGCTTTTTCAAAGATGGAAAAGAGCAGCAGCAGACAAAATATGATGGCAGGAACTTTCCATTTACGCTTCCATAACCAGTCGATGGCCACATCGATAAATATCGCAAATGCAAGGAGGAGAAAAATGGAATAGGGAAGATAAAAACGGGCCTTAAAAAGGCCTTTAAAAAAAAGCATGGTGGGTAGTAAAGTTGACAAAAAAATCAGCAAAGGAATGAAAGTGCTTTTGGTAAAATGTCTTTTTATGACCATCAGGACTGTTGCAGCGATGGTCAGGGTTGCCAAGAAGAACGTATAAAGGCTGCCCGCTGTTTGAACATGAGTCAGCGCGATCCGTTTGACAAAAACTGCAAAATCAAAAAAACGATGCCAATCCCAAAAAGCGGGATCGGCAACCGAGAAGCTCCACTTTTTTATAAGAGGATCCTTTGATGCCTCCAGGATCATGTCGGCAGGGAGGATCAGTTTGAACAATAAGAAAGGGGTGATCACGATCATCAAGGTCAGCAGAGTGTTTTTAAGTAATTTTAAATCAAACAATTTTCTACCATCGGAGAATGTGAAACCTCCCATGGTTGAAGTAACCAACAAGACAGGGGGAATAATAAAAAAGGCCTTTCCCGAAACCTTGACCAGGATCAGTGACGTCCCAAAAATAATTGCAGAAACAAACCACAACCACCTGTTTTGTTTTGCATAAAAAAACAGGTGGCACGAGGCATAATACAGGATCACAAGATTGAGTATAAATCCTTCGTTGAGAAAAAGTCTCTGATAGAAAAGACTTAAAAAAGAGAACAAATAAAGCACCGCAAAGATCAATGCACTCCTCATGGTATATTGGCTTTTTAAAAATAAAAGCAGAATCAAAAAAACAATTGTCGAAAAAACAATAAGAAAGAGCCTGCACCGGTTAAACGGATTCTCTGTCTGACCTGTTAAAAACACCGACCCCAGCCAATACTGCAGAGGGGGTTTGAACTGATTGTTGGCTGTATAAGAAAAAAACTTGTATTGTTCGAAATCGGTTGCGACGCTGACGGTATAGTCAACAATAAAGGCCTCGTCATTGGCTGGTGGAAATTGATCATAGTGATAGAATCTCGTCAGAAAAAAAAAGATTGTCAGGACGATAAAAAGATATATATTTTTGTCACGCAACATCAGCAAAAAACCTTCTCCTTGTGTCCCTCACCTTTTTGAGAAATCACACGCCCTTGTTTCCTGATTTCCTCCAAAAGCGCCCCATATTCTTGATGTAATTAAAAACAAAAAAACTCCCCAGAATGGCGGGGACAATGTAACGAAATGTCCCCATCATGCCCATGGCCACACAGCCCTCATAGCCGATTTGAGAGGAAAAAAGGCTCACAATGGCGGCGTCTCTGGTCCCTATACCACCGATGGTTAAGGGGAGCAGGCCAAAATAAATAGCAATGGGCATACGCACCATGATATCAAGCAGGGTTGTTTGAAAGTGAAACATTTTAAAGAATACAAAAAACTGAAACATATGCACCCACCATATAAATGTGGAGACAAACAGGAGAGGGGCAATTTTGCTCATTTTAAGACCCGCGGCATAGAGATTGATGTCGATAAACACTGCCTTGATTTGAGACAGCCCCCTGAGGGAGGGAATGATCCTGTTTAAAACGGTACTCAGACACGAAAGATGCAGCAAAATAAAAAGCAGAATAACAACCAACGACAAGAGAGCAACAACCTGAGTCGTCGTATTCCACGCGGTGAAAAATAAGAGCCCAAACCAGAGATTAAATGTCAGGCCGACAAAATCCAGCATTTTTTCATAAATCACCCTGGTGACCAGGTCCCTGGTACGTGTGCCCTGTACGCCCTTTTGCTCGATAAAAAAGGCCTTGAGAAGATCTCCTGCCTTGGACGGCAGGAACATGTTAAACGTGCTGCTGGCAAGTATGAGCCGGATTGACTCGAGCATGGGCAGGTTAAGGTGATCAGAGACGATGTATTTCCACCTGAGGGCCGGGATCAGGACCGTCGGTAAAAAGATCAAGACACCAAGAGAGAGATAGAGAAGATCTACATTCCAAAACAAAGTGAGGAGGGCCTGGGTGTCGGATTTATACAGGAGAAACGAGATGATCGAGAGCGAGATCAGAAGGCTGAGCGTTTTACTTTTCACCGATAGTCCTCGTGATGGTGACTTGGCCCTGTTGATTGATCTCTTCAATTTCTTTGCCCAGGAACACCCATGGATAAAGCACTGATTCCTGGTACGAGTTTGCAGCGGCAGTATAGATTGAAGTATGATCAGGGCCAAAGGCCAGTCTTTGGACGGTCTCTTTTGTCCTGTCGATGCTCATGTGGTCTGTCATCTTGATTTGATCCGGCAAAAACAGGAGCGTCCTTATGGTGCGGCCAGGAAATCGTTTTTTACCCAGAATAAGTATGCGTTGCAGGATGGATCTGAACAGACCGGAACTCCATCGGGCGACGGTCAAATTAGCCAGCCTGAAGATAATCTGTTTTAACGGTGTAAAGGTTTTGTCCCTCGTAACGAAAAAATCTGCCTCGATCTCGATGCTGTTTTCGTGCTCCTGTACACGATTGTCTCGATTGTAGATGTTTGAGACAAAAACCTTGCCGCTCCTGCTTTCTCCTATCGGGCCGATGTCTGACAGGAAGCATTGTTTTTGATTGGAGGCCTTGACCGCCCCGCCCTTGTGACAGGCGACAATGGCCTTGTAGTTTTTGGTGTTTGCCACAAACAGCCCCGCATTTTTAAAATACATGGACCGGGGCCATGGCAAAGAATCGTGGTTTTGTCTTGTCGTTGACCAGGCAAGGCAGGCCTGCAGGTAATCGTAGACAAGGTGACAGAAAATACGATCATCCGAATTGCAATGTCTCTTGCCGTTAATGATACCACCGGCATAGTGGGTGTTCATGGCGGTCCCCACGGGTGTTGTGTCAGACATGAGTTCGAACCCGTAAGGGTAATAGTGATAAGTGTTTCGCGAACCGTACTCCCCGCCAAAGCTGCCGTCCCTCTGGATGAAATGGCTGGCAAAGTGAATGGCCTTTTGAACAGCAGCACCGAGCTGCGGATCGTTGTGTTTTTTGTAAACTTGAGACAAGAACGAGATGGTTGCGGTAAGATAACCAAGGTCGCAGCCCTCATATTCCCAAAACCACCCTTCGTCATTCTGCCACGAAAGAACTTTTTGGATCCGCCTTTTTGCCTCTTGAAGATATTTTGTTTCGTTGGTCAGCATCCACACGTTTGTTAAGGAGAGTGCTATCAATGCCTGGTGGTTTGAGAGTTTGCCGCTCTCGTCATGCCTTAAAAAATAATCGGCCCTCTTTTTAAAGAATGTCAGAAATTCCTCTGATTGATGGTTTAAAACAAGACAACTCTCGGTTGCAGCATACAGCGAAAAGGCCATGGCCCCCAGGGCCCGTTCGTAGGGGTAATAATCATCACAGGACCCGTCCGCACGCGATGATCTGGCCGCGTATTGAATACCGGCAAGGCAGAGTTCCCTGATCCTGGGGTTCTGGTACCAGACTGTATCCAGATCAAAATTGTACTGGTAGACAAGGGCTAGCGGCAGGACGTATTCTTGATACATCCCTGATGGAAAATCCATTGTCTTGTAGTGCCAGAAGGACCTGTCAAAGCAGCCATAAGTGTCATGAAACGGATTGCGATCACAGAGCTGCAGGATTTTTGGGATGTAAGAAAGGGCATTGTCTCTAAATACGTCTTTCATAGCTCACAGGCTTTTTACTGGCGCGAATTTTTCTCAAGAAGAATTTTTCTGTTTAAATAAATGTTTTCCATTGCCAGAACCCTTGTCTTGCTAAAAAGAGAACCGAGGATCCCCGCCAGCAAAGCACCCACTCCAAAGACGGCAAATATGGACATAAGAATAAGAGAGGGGACATAAGTGCGGTCAGGGATATGAAACAGATAGATGTTCAAAATAAAACGCACCCCGATCGCGAGTTCGAAGACAAAGAACAAACACGAGATCCACAAAAAAAACGTAAACGGTTTGTAATAGACAAACATCTGAACAATCGTGCGCATGGATTTGGTGATGTAATGATAGATGCCATGGAACAGCCTGGACTCTCTTGTCTTTGGATTGGTGTCGATATTGACATGGCCCACGTGCAGATAGGCAGAATTGCCCGCCTGAATCAGGGTATCGAGGGTATAGGTAAAGCGGTCGGTGACCACCAGTTGCAGGGCTGCCTCTTTGCTGTAAGCCCTGAAACCGCTGGTCGCATCAGGGATGGTCGTATTTGAAACCATGCGGACAACCCAACTTCCAATTTTTTGCAGTATTTTTTTTACAAACGAAAATTCGTCGATTTTCATGATGGGTCTCGCGCCAACCACAACATCGAGTTTTCCGGCAACAACGGGCTGCACAAGATCCTTTATGCAGGCCCCCTGGTATTGATTGTCGCCGTCTGTGTTGACGATGATATCAGCCCCCCGCTTCAGGCATTCATGAATGCCGGTGGAAAAGGCCCTGGCAAGTCCCTGGTTTCTTTTGAGGGAGATAATATGTGTCACCCCGAGTCTTTTTGCCGTCTCGACTGTACGATCTGAACTCCCATCGTCAATCACCATGGTTTCTATCACATCAATGCCGTCAATTTTTTTGGGGAGATCTTGGAGCACTGCAGGGAGGGTCTGCTCTTCGTTTAGACAGGGGATTTGAATGATGAGTTTCATAGTGCGGATAAAGAAATATTTAATGGTTTAATTGTTAATCCAAGAGCAGGACAACAAGTTACTAACTTGACTGTGACGCGGTTGAATGCCTCCATTTTGCGAGACATGCACCCGCGCTCTGTCGACTTTGAAATTCCTATGCATAAATAATACTTATCCATTGATAAGTCTATTATTTTCATGAGTTGCCATTAATAATAATGACCGTTTACATCTGCCTGACCAGCATAAGACGAGGTGCTTTTTGGGGGTTAAGAAATCAGGGCGTTGTCGCATTGTTTTGATTTGATCCGTGCCGCCCAGCCAAAGGGCCCGGCCTTCTCGATGGTCACAACAGCAAGTCCAGCATCGCCACAGAGGCGGTGTATCTGGTCTAAAGAAAATAAAGTGATCTTGTTTTTATTGAACCAGTGATAAAGCTTGTACAGTTTGCCAAGGGTATTACTACGAGGCATAAAAAGAATCAGCTCGCCTTTGGGATTTAAGTGTTTTTTTAAATTTAAGAGTATTTTGTGGTGGTTTGTGCAGAATTCAAAAACACCCGCGCAGAGTATTTTGTCAAAGAGCTCGTGCAAGGCAAAATCCTCAAGCGCACCTTGTAAAACATCCAGCCCCCTCTCCCGTGCCGCTGCCACCATGCCGTGATTTAAGTCCACGCCCTTTAAGTTTGAACCATAAGACTTAAGCCTGATCATATCAAAACCGGAGCCACACCCCGCGTCCAAGATGTTTTCTCCATGACAGGGATTAAGGAGATCGTAAATGACCCTTCTCTCGGATTGTCTCATCCATCCCAATAACCCCCTGGAAAATTTCTCATTGTACTGTTTTGCTTCTTTATTGTAATAATTGATGATACTCATTTTGTAGCGATTGAAATAATGCCTGTCCCAAAGGGAAAACTCACAAATCTCGATAGTTTGATTTCTAACTTAAACAAAATTGTCAATAAGCTGTTCATCAGCGCGCCTGTTTCAAGCATTTCGGTGCTGATTTTTTTTTTGAAGACACGCAGACGGCTCAAGATCAGCAAAAAAAGCAGGGGAAAATACAACAGGGCACAGGTGTAGTTTTGGCGCACAACCCTGTAACCCGTGTTTTTGAGTTTGGCCGCCAGATTTTTTTTTGTGTATCTTCTGAAATGTTGCACATCACCGTCGTGTTCACTCCAGAGGTGTTTAAAGGCAGAGGTTGTGAGCAACAGGATGCCGCCCTGTTTGAGGAGCTCATTTATTTTCTCCAAGACGCTAACATCCTTTTTGATATGTTCAATCACATCCAGAAGAACAACGACATCAAATGAAGCGCGCTCAAACGGAAGATCATCTTCGACATTCATCAATAGGGGATGAAATTTTTTTTGCCTGCACACGTTGATGGCGTGAGGGGACTTGTCGATAGAAACAACACGGCCATATTTCTGCAGTAAAGGAATACAGGTGCCAGTGCCACAGCCTATCTCCAGTATGTTATTCTCAGTGTTTCCAAGAAAAGTCCTTAAGACATCTGCCAGACGATTGGTCTTGGTCGCAAACCACCAGTTGTTTTTTTCGAGTCTCTCCTGTCGATAGTACTCTTCTTCAATCATTATATGTGCCTCTAAAATTATGATATAAAATGGCCAGCACATCTTTAAACATAAAAAGGGAGTCCCTGAAAAGCTTGACAGATGTGATCCGGTCGTATTCTACCCTGACAGGCATTTCGGTGATGGATACACAGAATTTTTTAACAAGATACAAAAGTTCTGTATCAAAACTAAATCTTTGTCTTGTCAGTTTGGGAAACAGCCTTTTGGCAGCGGATTGCTCAAACAGTTTAAACCCACACTGTGTATCCTTGTGTTTGATACCCAGTAGCATACGCACATAGGCATTATAAATGCGGCTGGTCAGGTGGCGGATGTAAATCGTATTAAAGGCCTTATAATTGAGTATGTATTTTGAATCAGGCATGATGCGTGATCCCACCACCACATCGGCGTTCAGTTTTAAAGCCTGGGGTATGTGATCCAATGAATACGCAAGATCGCAGTCTGTGAACAAAATCTTTTTACCCGCAGCCACTTCAACGCCTCTTTTAACCGCAGCGCCTTTGCCCATGTTTTGCGGTTGCACAATAACTTTCAGGCTTGGGATGGTCCCGGCAAGGGCCTCTGCAATGCCGCGGGTGTTATCGGTACTCCCGTCATCAACCAGGATGATTTCTCCGTTAATGTGTTCGCTTAACAGAAAACCATTTATCTGTGTGATAATTTCATTTATGTTTCTCTCTTCATTGTACGAAGGGACGATCACTGATAGTTCTATCATAATAATATATGGGCCTTCTCTCCAAAGTACTGATGGAGAAAAGTGTGGGTGGTTAAAGTTTGCGCTGTCTTGTTTTTAAAGCAGGCAAGTATATCCTCACCAAGCGTGATGCCCGTATTGTATTTGGCCCAAAAAGGAATATTTAAATGACGGATATCCGCAAATTCCCACTGGTGAAAATAAAGATGCAGGTAAGTATCGTGCCGTGCTGTGATGGATAAAAGTGTTTTTAATATACCCTTTGGGATCATACGAAACCACATAAAGGAGACGGGAATCCTGAGCAGGGGGGTGACCGAGACAGGAAAACAGGTAATAATGTCCTGGTAAGGCCTGCGAGGCATCGTCAGATGACAGTATCGGCCTGGGACCCATGTGGGGTGCAGATTGCTGGCATAAGAGAAGCTCAGTTCTTTCAGGATAGCGAAGGGGATTTTCTGAAAGCGGGGGGCACGAAACCCCATCACTTTCTTTTTGGTGAGCGACTCAACATTTTTTTTGGCGAGAGATAATGTCTCCTGTATTTTTTGATCACTCATTAAACTGTAATTGTCGTTATGCCTTGAGCCATGCAGGGCGATTTCGTCATTTCTGGATGTGATTTTTTCGATCAGGTCGGGATTTTTTAAGGCGAATGCTGCTGTTGTGTACCACGTGAGTGCAAAGTTGTTGCTCTCTGCCCATTTAATCACCCTGTCGGCACCCTGCACACCAATGTATGACTGCTCATCCTCGGTCAATGGCACGGAGAATTCTTCGGGGAGGTCGAATTCTTCGAGGTCAATTGAAAAAATGAGTTTCATTTGATGATGGTGATACAGTCAGCAAGTTAATAACCCGCATAAAGCGGAAAATCCTACGCGGGCCGTCACCTTGTAAAATATTGATGCAAAAACGCGTCGAAAAAACCTACTTAGGTTCTAACTTGACTGTGACGCGGTTGAATGCATCCATTTTGCGAGATATGCACCCGCGCACTGTCGACTTTGAAATTCCCAGGAGCCTGTCGGACAACTCCTGTTTCTCCGGAAGTTTGAAAATTTTGCCGCTTGCAAAATATTTCAAACCCTGAAAAATCATGTCTTTACGTTTTGTCACGGGACATGATTTTTCAGGACTCCTCCGAAACAGGAGTTGTCCGACAGGCTCCTATGCATAAATAATAATTTCGTTCATTTTTTTAAAGATTTGTGCAATTATTCCATGCACTACACTTCAAAATACATCTGCAAAAAAAAGTAAAGGGAAAGTATGAGAGTCATATCCGTTGCGTTGAACATCATGCCCCGTTGTCATGCAAGCGGGTGCAGAGCATGTATCACACTTTAGCAAGCCCAGACTTGAGAGTCGTTTATGGACAATTTTGAAAAAACAGCCGCGATCGCGCTCATCACCCTGGTCTCTCTAATTTTTGCGCACTTTAAACGGGGTACCGCAGAAGAAAAACCTTTCAACCATAACAAAACAACTGCGGATCTGATATTTGTCCCCGTTGAAGTGATCAATAAAATCCCCGGGCCCCTCTTTCTGTTTTTCTTGCTGGCCGTTGCCCTTCTTTCTTCACATCTGACACAAAACGAAGAGACAGTCTTTGCCACAGCCCTGCAATGGGCGGATCCGCAGTTTATTTTGAATTCATCAGTATTCACTGAACCGGCGGGGGCCCGACTGGGCATCAACATCGTGGCAGGATACGCATTGAAGATTTTAACATTTGAACAATTGGCTCTATGCGGCCGCATTGTCAGCTATGTTCTTTATGCGTTTTCTTTATCAAAGCTTTTTAAGATGGCGCGACTTAAAAATCTGGAAATCGCGTTTATTTTTATTTTCTATTACCTGGGCTGTCAGTCGCTCTTTGCCGCCGAATGGTTGTATGGCGGCTTTGAGAGTAAAACCATTGCCTATCCGTTTCTTTTTTTGGCCATTTACTACTATCTGCAGGAGCGCTTTACTGCTGCTGTGGTCCTTCATGCCCTCGCCACCTTCTTTCACGTGTTGATCGGGTTCTGGTTTGCCCTGTCTCTGGGGCTTTTTTTGCTGATAAAAAAATACCCGATAAAAACCATCTTTAAATATTCAGGATTGTATCTTTTGATCTTGTCTCCTTTTCTTGCGTATCTGATAAAGGTTATTTTTTTGGATATGAGCGTTGTGGACAACATCGACGAGATCAACTACTTTTATACGCATAAACGTATCCCTCATCACGTCTGTCCTTTTACAGAGGGCTTCACCCTGTCGGATGCTTTTAAGCAGGGCGTGTATGGAGGTCTATTCCTGTTTGGTGCGACATTATCATCTTTTTTCCTGACTAAAAATAAAAAGCTAAAGGACATTTCGCTTTTGGCAATTTGTATCTACATACAACTGTTGACCTCGTTTTTTATTGCCCGGTTCGATCAGTATGGAGGGTTCATTAAATACCTGCCCTTCAGGCAAGGTTCCTTGGCTGTCTTGTTTGGAGTCCTAATCCTGTCATATGCCATCAAAGAGGTTGTCAAGAATTCTCGTGTGCTGTTGAGTCTAAATACCGTTTTCCTGGTACTCCTGATCTTGCCTGTCTGGGACCATATAAAACAAATGCCGGAGAGACTGGTGCCCGATACAACAGTATTGGACATAGAGGCTTATGTCAGAGATCACACACCACCGGGTAGTGTGATTTATTTTCATGGATTTGGTTTGAGAGATGCCATTCATGAGTTTTCCAGAAAAACGCGACGTGACAAGTTTGTTTCATTGCTGGTCAGTCCGTCTGGGACTGCAAAATTTGAGGACTGGTATACCAGATTAAATGTGAAGTATAAAATTGAAAAGGACTTTTTGCTGATTAACAAAGCCAGAGAGAGGTACCGCATAGATTATGTTCTTTCGAACACGAAATTAAATTATAATTTTCTCACTTTTATTTATGAGGCGAACAACCTTAAATTGTACAAGTTTGTGGAATCGGAAAATACAAGTTACTAACTTGACTTTGACGCGGTTGAATTCCTCCATTTTGCGAGGAATGCACCCGCGCTCTGTCGACTTTGAAATTCCTATACATTAAATTAACTTTGTATATTATGAAAAAATTGATCCTTAAACTTGTTGTCTTTATCATCTCTCTGGTTTTGTCCTGTATCGCAGCTGTGTTGGCCCTCCAATCGTTCGAAAAACATCTTGGTGCAGATATCAAATACATGACAATGGACGAGCCCGTACCAAACATGTGGGTGAGTGACGACCATGCGGGCTTTGTCAATAAACCACATCTGAATCATGAAGTCTTCGGTCATGTGAAGGGGATTACAAACAGCATTGGATTCAGGGCAAACAGGGAATATGCCCTTAACAAGGATCCCAAGACGTTGAGGATTATCGGTTTTGGTGACTCCGTCACGTGGGGGATTAAAGTCAATCAAGAGCACAGTTTTCTGGGCTACCTCGAGTCGAAACTTAATAAGCAAGTTGCCAACTTGACTGTTACGCGGCCAGATTCTTCTGTTCTGCATGGGATACACCCGCGCTCGGTTGACGTTGAAATTCCCAGACAGGGGCATGCAAATATCGAGGTCATCAATGCGGGTGTGATTGGGTATTCGACCTATCAAGAGCGTGCTTTTTTTGAAAACCTTGTTGTCAAGTATAAACCAGACATCGCTTTTATCAATTTCTGTGACAATGACTGGCTTGCCACAGAGGACCCATTTAAAAATGTGCGCAGGGTTTATTTTTATTATCTCAGGGATTTTTTAAAAAGGGAGCGGCAAAACCTGTCAAACGAAGAAATAGCAACCGTTATCAAGCTGGCCGAGATCATCAGGGCCCATCCCGGGCAGGTCTGGCCAGAGACCTCAAGACAAAACCTGGATCGAAAGATCTTAAACAAGGTTATGATCGAAGCACCGATGAAAGAGATGGCTTTGATCGCAAGGCAACACGGGGTAAAACTCGTCTATGTGTTTATCCCGACCGAGTACCCCACTTCAAATCAGCGCGAGACACAACTGCATCTGCAAAAGGTCTTGAGCAGTCTTGGGGTCGACTTTATTGATTTGTTTGCAAACCTTCACCCCGATGGTCTCCTCGATAAAACCAGGGCGCTTGATACATCAATGATGGACAAACTCAACCTCTGGTACGAAAAATCAGGGTACAAAAAATTTATCAAGAGCCGGTCTTTAGGGTGGCTTGATCCCATCCCCTCGGTGATTCATATCAGCATGTACAATACCCTTGAACGTCTGCACAAAAAAACCAATTACGTCGATAACGAGCACCCATCCCGAAGGGGGAATGAGATCATAGCAGAGAGGTTGTTTGAGTATTTACAGTCTGTCGGAAAACACCCTACACCAGCCCACACGCCACCTGATGCCCCCCTTTAATCTCCCTCAGCCCTGGGACATGCTGCGCGCATTCCCTGCGGGCAATGGGACAGCGTGTGTGAAACACGCACCCCGCGGGCAGGTTTGCCGGTGAGGGAATTTCTCCCTTAAGGATCTGTCTGTGACTCGCCGCCCTGGGATCCGGGACCGGAACAGCAGACAGCAGGCACTTTGTGTAGGGGTGTCTGGCGTTTTTTATTTCATCGGAATGAATGACCTCCATGATCTTTCCAAGATACATCACAAGAATCCGGTCAGCGATGTGTTCGACAACCTTAAGATCATGCGCGATAAAAATCATGCTCAAATTAAACCGTGCCTTGAGATCGGTCATGAGATTGATGATCTGCGCCTGAATGGATATATCAAGTGCCGAGACGGCCTCATCCGCCACGATGAGTCTGGGATTAACCGTGAGTGCGCGTGCGATGCCAATGCGCTGACGCTGCCCTCCCGAAAATTCATGAGGGTATTTGCCCATGGCGTCCGCATGAAGACCCACAAGGTTTAAAAGCTCGGTGACCCGGTCGCGTCTTTGATCCTTAGGCACAATGTTATGAACCACAAGGGGTTCCATAAGGGCATTGCCGATCTTCATGCGCGGATTAAGAGAGGCAGAGGGGTCCTGAAAGATCATCTGCATCTCGCACCTTAAGGGTTTCATTTGTGATGGATTAAGGCGCGTGATGTCCCTCCCTCGATAGACAATGTGTCCCGAGTCAACAGGGTAAAGTTTTAAAAGACAACGCGCCAGAGTTGATTTGCCGCACCCCGATTCACCGACAAGGCCGAGGGTCTCCCCCTCGTCAAGGTTGAAACTCAACCCGTTCAGGGCACAAATAACCTCGGGTGAGCGTTTTAAAAAACGCCTCTTTGCCTTAAATGTTTTTACCAGATCTGTGACTTCAAGTATCCGCATTGTGGTTATCAGCACGGGTTAATGCACCGGTACTGGTGTTGTTGATCACAGGCAAATCGTACCGCCTCTCTTGTACACTGCGGCACAACCCTCTCGCAGCGGGCCGCAAAACGGCAGCCTGCAGGGAGATTTGACAAATCAGGCACAGCGCCTGGTATGGACTTAAAACCTTGGAAGGTTTTTTCTACGCGTTTCGGCATCAATTTTTGCATGGTGTCCGCCCGCGTAGTGTTTTCCGCTTTATGCGGGTTAAGATATTTCGCACTCTTTTGTTGAGCCCCCGGGATCGAATTCAACAGACCCCTTGTGTAAGGGTGTCTGGGGCGGTCAAATAAATCAAGGGTTGAAGCCGCCTCAACAATCTGCCCGGCGTACATCACCGCCACCTGATCAGCATACCCCGCAACAATCCCAAGATCGTGTGTGATGAGCAGGACAGACAGACCCGATTCTGCAACAAGCTGTCTGATCATCGTGAGGATCTGTGCCTGAATGGTGACATCAAGGGCTGTTGTCGGTTCATCAGCGATCAACAGATCAGGCTGACAGGAAAGACCCATGGCAATCATTACCCTCTGGCACATCCCGCCGCTGAGTTCGTGGGGGTAGCTGCCCATACGCGCCTCTGGACTGCTGATCTCCACTCTTGCGAGCATCTCAACAGCCCTCTGCCACGCTTTGCGCCTGTCAATCCTCTGATGTAGAATAAGAACCTCCATCATCTGATCACCCACTGTGAGCACCGGATTAAGACTGCTCATCGGTTCCTGAAAGATCATGGCTATCTTGTTGCCGCGGATCTTTGTCACCTGTTGTTTTGAAAGAGAGAGAATATCCACCGTCCCCCCATCAGACGTGTGAAATAAAATCTCGCCCCCCTCTATCGTGCCGGGTCTTTGAATAAGACGCAGGATACTCAAAGCCGTCACCGTCTTGCCCGAACCTGACTCGCCCACGAGTGCCGTAATCTTGCCCCTGGAAAGATTTAAGGACACGTTGTCAGCAGGATAAATCCTGTCGCCCTTAAAAGGGAAAAAGGTCGAAAGGTTTTTGATCTCGAGTATGGATTGGTCCATAAAAAAGTTACTCGCTTGACTTTTACGCCCCAGGTCTAAGACGGAGCAAGTTTTTTTCTACACATTGCCAAAAGTTGACATAGTTCCGATTTTGGCGTACAAAGTCGGAGTATGTTCCACAGAATCATATCACCTTCAAATAACAACAGTTTTTTTGTTTTTGGGCCTAGGGGTTCGGGAAAAACTACATGGCTAAAGCACTTCTTTAAGGACATCAAACATATTTGGCTTGACCTGCTCAATACCGATTTAGAAACAGAATTTACCCTTGCACCCTCAACCCTTAAGGCAAGGATAAAACATATCGAGGCAGACACATGGGTTGTCATAGACGAGGTGCAGAAGGTTCCAAAACTCTTGGATGTTGTCCATCAACAAATAGAAGAGAAAAAAATCAAGTTTGCCCTGACAGGATCGAGTGCGCGTAAGCTTAAAAGGGGGGCCGCAAACCTCCTTTCAGGTCGTGCGTTTGTGTATTACATGCACCCGTTAACATGGTATGAGTTAAGACACAATCAAACGATCTCAACCGATGATCTCATGCACTTTGGATCTTTGCCACGAGTCTTTTATCTTAATTCTCCAAAAGAGAAGGCAGAATATCTCAGGTCCTATACACAAACATATCTTTCGGAAGAAATTGTTGCCGAACAGCTTGTCAGAAATCTTGCTCCCTTCAGAAGATTTTTACCTGTGGCCGCACAATGTAACGGACAAATCATCAATTATGCAAAGATAGCACATGATGTTGGCGTTGATGATAAAAGCATTCATTCATATTACGATATTCTTGAAGATACCCACATTGGTTTTAGATTGTATCCCTTTGTTTCATCATTTAGAAAAAGGATTGGCCACAAACCCAAGTTTTACCTTTTTGACACAGGTGTTGCTCGTGCCTTGTCGCGTATGCTTGATGTTCCCCTGATCCCTCAGACATCTTTGTACGGAGATGTATTTGAACACCTTGTGATCTTAGAATTTCGCAGATTGTGTTCAACATTTTATCCCGATTATGAACTCTCGTTTATAAAAACAAAAGACAACGCTGAAATTGATCTTTTAATCGACAGACCTGGCAAGGTCCCTGCATTGATAGAAATAAAATCCACAACGCGTATTGACGAGACGCATCTGAGAACCATCAAGGCCTTGTCGATGGATTTAGGGCCTTGTGATGCCTATTGTTTGTCCCAAGACCCCTCACAAAAAAGCTGGGGCAATGTTGTCTGCCTTTCGTGGCAGGAGGGCATAAAGACAATCCTCAAAGAAATATTCCTGCATGACAACAATCTCACAAAGACACAAAAGGGCCCTGTTTTTTAGAATGATGACCGAGACCTTTTTTATTGCCGGTCTCACTGGTCTCTAAAGGCCATCTCTATGGCACCCAGGGGGAGGACCTCAGCGGGGATCGTGCGGCCCGCTACAGACAGAAGAATGGCGTCAGGACTGTACATAGAGCCTATTCGAAAACCTAACGCGGTGAACGTGTTTTCTTAATACATCCCGTAGGGATGGAGGAGCCTAGCCGTAGGCTTTAGCCTACGGATTCAAGGTGGTGAAGGATTTGCGCCCTGAAGGGGCGCAGGGCTTGACCTACACCCCTTCAGGGTGTGAAAATATTTTCCCGCAATAAACCGTAGGCTGAAGCCTACGGCTAGGCTCCTGTGTCGCATCCGCGACACCGCGAATATCAAGGTTTAGAGACCGTTAAAATCTTATGATAAGAGGTTTTCGAATAAGCTCTAAGTACAACAAACAATGTTGTGATAGCAAAACCCGCAATAAACAGATTTTTCACCTGTTAAAACACGCAACCTTGTGCAGGGCACCATCACCCGCCACATCATCAAGCACAGGCATCGCGTGTCGGCACTCCTCCGTGGCCTTAAAACACCGGGGATGAAAGGGACAGCCGGATGGAGGATGAATGGGAGAGGGCACATCACCCTTAAGAATAATCCTCTCCCTGCTGTTTTTTAAATCGGGCTCAGGAACAGGGATCGCCGAAAGGAGTGACAACGTATAGGGGTGAGAGGGCCTGTTAAAGAGCGCCCTCTTTTCTGCTATCTCAACGATGTGACCAAGGTACATCACGGCGACCTCGTCGCTGACATACTCGACAACCGCAAGGTTATGCGCGATAAAAATATAGGTGATGCCAAACTCCCGCTGAAGTTCTATCATGAGATTGATAATCTGCGATTGAATGGACACATCAAGCGCCGATACCGGCTCGTCAGCAATAATCAATTTGGGCCTTAAGGCAAGCGCCCTCGCAATACCGATCCTCTGCCGCTGACCACCCGAAAATTCGTGCGGGTAGCGCGACAAGGCCTCTTTTCTCATTCCCACAATGGCCAAAATCGCTTCAACCTTTTTTTTCCTATCTTCACGCGTGCCGATCCTGTGAATGTTTAAAGGCTCACCTATGATACTCCCCACCGTCATCCTGGGGTTAAGACTCGCATAGGGGTCCTGAAAGATCATCTGCATGTCCTGCCTTAATTTAAGCAGCGCATCTGGTTTGAGTGAAAATACGTCGCGGCCCTCAAAGACCGCCCCGCCGCTGTCAGGTTCATACAACCTGAGCAAAGTCTTGCCCAGTGTGGACTTGCCACACCCGGATTCGCCAACAACACCGAGGGTGCGCCCTCTTTTAAGGGAAAAGCTCACCCCATTAAGGGCATTGACCCTGGCGATCTTACGGTAAAATATCCCCCCATGTATGGGGAATGTTTTTTTGAGGTTTGATGCTGTAAGAATAATATCGTTCATGTTTGTAAAAATCGTCTCTCGACAGTTTTAAGACTCTGAGCAAGTGTCACTCCAACGGGAACCAGCAGGCAACCTGTCTCTTATCACTCCCGACAACTGTTTTGAGTTCGGGTTCTGTTTGTCTGCAGAGCGCCTGACATTTAAAACACCGATCCGCAAAGCGGCACCCCTGCGGGGGATTAAAAAGATCAGGGACCATCCCCTCGATCGTGGATAATGGGCCTTCCCTTGTTCTTCCCATACGAGGAATACAATCCATCAAACCCTTTGTGTAGGGATGCAGCGGGTGTTTAAAAATTTCATAAACAGAGGCCGTCTCGAGTATTTCGCCCGCGTACATCACCACAACATCATCGCAGGTCTCGGCAACAACCCCAAGATCATGGGTGATCAAGACCGTCGCCATGCCGCCCTCTTCCTTAAGACGGCACATGAGTTCAAGGATCTGCGCCTGTATCGTTACATCGAGGGCCGTTGTCGGTTCATCAGCGATGAGAAGACACGGAGACAAAGAAAGCGCCATCGCGATCATGACCCTCTGACGCTGCCCGCCGCTCAACTGGTGCGGATAGTCCTTAAGCCTGCCCTGTGGTTCCGGAATGCCAACGCGTTCCAGCATCTTGACAGACCGCTCCCTTATTTCATCCATCGGATATTTACAATGCAGCCTGTACACCTCGGCCATTTGATGTTCGATGGTGTAGACAGGATTAAGGGCTGTCATGGGTTCTTGAAAAATCATCGCGATTTCTTTTCCACGGACCAGACGCATCTCCTCGATGGGGATCTTTAAAAGATCCCTTCCCTTAAACAGGATCTCTCCGCCTGTAATCTCACCAGGAGGTGTGGGGATCAGCCTCATGACAGCAAAGGCGCTCGCCGATTTGCCGCAACCCGACTCGCCCACAAGCCCCGTCGTCCGCCCCGCCTTGACATCAAAGGAGGTCCCCGACACAGCCGTGAGCCTGCGCCCCTCAATGGTAAACTCGACCTTGAGGTTGCGCACTTGAAGCACTAAGCAGTGCTTTTCTTCGCGTTTCGGTATCAATTTCTGCACGGTATCCGCCCGCGTAGAATCCGGCGCATGGCGCCAAACATGAAACCCTTCATGTTTGATCGCATTGCACTCCGCACTATGCGAGTTAGGGATTGCGGGTTCTTGTTGCTGCATGATCGTCATGACCTGCCCTCTCTATTCACTTGAGTAACCCGTGAGGGTCGACTTCTATCTTATCGTTGACATTCGGGATCTCCCGCCCCTCCTGCATCGCCTGCTTGAGCCTTGTATCAAGCTCCTCGTCAAACCAGTAGGTCATGTACTCATTGGCTGACGACGTATACAGGGGTTCGTAGTCATCAGGGTGACGCAGGTTGTTCCAGAACAGGACACGAAGGTAAGGGGCATGCCAGAAAGGAATGTAAAACGCCTCATCTTTAACGATCTCGTCAATCCTGTGCACGGCCTTGACGCGCTCGTTAAAATCGAGATTGGTATTGTAAACAGCGATCAGACTGTCTATTTCTTTATCAGCAAAAGAAAAGAAATTATTGTTATTGCTGGTCCTCGCGTAATCCGAATGAAGGTATTGCTCGATAGACGGGTAAACCTCGCCGCTCATGCTGATAAGCATCACTTGAAAATTTCTCTCAAGCCCGTCCTTAAAGGCCTTGGCGCCATCAACCAGCCTGAGCTTCATCTCGACACCCGCTTTTTTTAAGTCTTCGACATAAACCGTCAGGTGAGGGGTGAGCCCCTGAGAACCGTAGGTGAGCGTAAACGAACACCTCTCACCCTTATCGTTAACCAGAATCCCGTCAGCCCCCCTTTTGAGCCAACCCGCCTCTTTTAAGTGGGCATCGGCCTTTGCGGGGTCGTAAGGGTACGACGGCAAAGCCTCATTTGCGTACTGCGTCCCCTCAAAAAAAGAATTAAGCCTGGTATAGTCGTTGTACATGATGTTTTTATTGATCTTGTCAAAATCAAAGAGGTGCTGCAGTGCCTTGCGAAATGCGATATTTTTAATGAGGGGGTCTTTATAATTCATCGCCATGCCAAATTTGCCGGCAGGTTTTTTTACATAGATTTTTCTTTTGACCACCCAGCCCTTTTTAACGGCATCAAAATTGGTCTCGGTGGCCCATGTCTGGGCCGTCCCGACATTAAAGAACGTCAACTCCCCCTTGATAAAATGTCTGAAGGCCGATTGTTCGTCCCGGATTATTTTTAAATCAATCTTGTCAAAATTGAACCTGCCCTTGTAATACCGTTTATGATCACCCCACCAGCCCTTGACCCTTGCAAACCTGACATAGCGGCCGTCCTTGAAAGAATCGATCACATAGGGTCCCACACAGACCGGCCTCTGCCAGTTTGCCCTTTTGACCCAGTCCGCAGTTAATTGAGTCGCGTGCCGCGCCACTGGTGTGACCTGAAAGTCAAAGAGAGCCCTCCAACTCGGATAAGCCCCGACAATCTTGATCGTGTGATCGTCTATCTTCTCAACAGAAACAAGCTTCTCCTTGTAATACTTGTTATAAAAAGGATCCTTGATCTCGTCACTCAGCATCATCTCGTAGCCAAAGAGAAAGTCATCAGCCGTCAAAGGCGTGCCATCACCAAATTTAACGTCGGGGTCAATTTTGAAATAAATGGTCTTCTGGTCTGCCATCACGGCCCAATGTGTGGCAATACCGGGGATAGGATTAAGGGTGTAGGGGTGCCGATCCACCAGATTAAAATCAAGACAACTGACCCGGTTCCAGTTTGCAAAATAATCGTTGGAGTTTGGGCCAAACAGCCTGAATGTTAAAGGGTAAGAAGGTGCAAATGTTTTAAGGACACCGCCTGTCTTTGCGCGTGGGTCTGCATACACAGCCTCATGGTCATTTGTCTCCCATTTAATGTCGGCAGGGAGCACAGCCGTTACCGGGTATGTCTTGACCGCAATTTTATCTCCACTGCCCGCTGATTTATCACCTGAGCAGGAGAGAAAAAAAATTGAGAGGAACATGATGATAAACCCTGTGGTCAATAAACAAGTTAATAACTTGACTATGATGCCCCGAAGGAAATCCCCTTGGGGGACGCGATTGAATTCCTCCATTTTGCGAGAAATGCACCCGCGCCCTGTCGACTTTGAAATCCCTACACATAAATTTAATTTGGTTTGCATAATAATTTATTTTAGTAATTTCTTAACCGTTTTATTTGTCAAAAGTGATTTCATTTGGACAATTGCAATCTCGTTAAGTTTGAGTAGCCTCTCTTGTTGGGGCATTCCCATTTTAATAAATTCAGCGTTAAAACTCTCAAGATTTGCAAGACAGACGAGTTGATACACATCTGCATAATCACGCATATTACCTTCTTTGTTTTTATTTTTTGATTGCCATGCTTGTGCAGTCATCCCAAAAAGAGCGACATTTAAAACGTCTGCTTCGTTTGCATAGACAACAGTGGCTTCTTTGGCAGATAATTTTAGCGGCAGGACAATATTTTCTTTTATAGAATCCGTATGGATTTTATAATTGATTTTGGTGAGCATGCGCTTGGCATCCCAGCCAAGAATTAATTTTTGGTTCTCTTGAACTTTTAGTCGTTGAAACTCTTTTATTAAATACAGTTTAAATTCTGGTGAAATCCATGTGGCAAATTCAAAAGCAATGTCTTTATGGGCAAAAGTGCCGCCATATCGTCCCGTCGACGACTGTATCCCTATGGCATTTGTGGACTTAATCCATTTTGAGGAGGATAAAATAAACCCATTGGAACCGGCTTCATTTCTAATGTTACCGAATTCAGTAACATTAAAATTGGGATTGTGAAGCTGTTCCCATGCCCCAATAAATTGAATGGTATATTTTGTAGAAAGCCAATGTGCGATGACAATTCCCGTAGATTCTGGGTCTTTAAATCTGGCAATATCTGTCAATGAAATATAGTCATTTTCGTTTTCTGATAAATTGACTGCAATGATCTTATTTTCGATCTCTATTTTTTGTTTTTTCATATGTTTGCAAATAAATACTCCGATAAAACAACCTCTTTCGGACTACCGTAGTAACGGCCGTCTTGCGCACGTGTTGCTTTAAAAAAATCAGCAGGTATATCTCGTTTGAGTGTCCCCAATATTTTTAACGGTTTTGAGCCAGTGTTCATTATTCTGCCCCCATTTTATTTATACCTCGAAAACTGCCTTGGATCAAAGGCCTCCCTCACGGCCTCGCCGATAAAGGTAATCAAAAGCAGTGTCACCACAAGGGCCGTAAAGGTTGCTGCTGTGATCCACGGTGCGTTCATGGCGTTTTCGAGCCCCTGATTTAAAAGATCTCCCCAGCTTGGCGTGGGCGGCGGCAGACCGTAGCCCAGAAAATCCAGGGCCGTCAGTGAATAAATGCCGCCCACCACCGAGAATGGAAAATAGGACACCAAAGGGACCAGTGAGTTGGGGAGCAGATGTCTCATGATGATCCGTAAATGACCTGCCCCCATTGATTTTGCGGCCACCGCATAGTCCTTTGCCTTTTCGCGGTACACCTCGGTCCGAATGTAATAAGTCATGTTGATCCAACTGAATAAAAGCAGGATACCCAGCAGAATCATAAAGGTCGGTTCAAAGATGGAGGCAATGATGATACACAGGTATAAAAAAGGCATCGTCGACCAGATCTCGATCGCCCTTTGGGTTAAAAGATCCACCCACCCCCCAAAATAACCCATGACCGCGCCAATCACCGTCCCGATAAAATAGCCAGAGACCGTGAGAAGGATCGCAAAGATGATGGCAATTCTAAATCCATAAAACAGCCTGACAAGGACATCCCTGCCACTCGAATCAGTCCCCAGAAGATGCCTGCTGTCCGGCGCGTACGGCGGGTTTCCCTGCAAGGCAAAATCATTTTCGTACGGATTATAGGGAATGGGCGGCAGAAGAACATAATTGTGGCCACTCACCTCAAACTTTTTTTTAAGCTCGCGGTAATTTGCCTCGCTCTCGTAATCCTCGCCAAAGGCCCTGCCCGAATAAAAATGAAACGTCGGAAAATACCAGGCCCCCTCAAAACGCACCGCCAGCGCCCTGCTGTTCATGAGCAACTCGGCAAAAAAAGAAAGATAGATCGCAAAGGCAAGGATCCAAAGAGAGTAATACCCCCTCTTGATACTTTTAAAACGCTGGATCCTGCGCCTTGTAATGGGTGACAAGTTACTAACTTGACTTTGACGCGGTTGAATTCCTTCATTTTGCGAGGAATGCACCCGCTCTCTGTCGACTTTAGAATTCCTGTGCATAAAATTTAAAAGTCTCATGTTATGAAAACCTGACCCTCGGGTCCGCCGCCGCCACACAGAGGTCGGACAACAGATTACCCACAAGCGTGAGGATGGCACCAATAACAAGAATACCCAGAACCACGGGATAATCCCTCTCGACTATAGAGGTGTACCCCAACAACCCCATGCCATCGATGTTAAAGATCTTCTCGATCAAAAAAGACCCCATCAAAAAAAGAGAGATGTTGTTGCCAAATGATGTGGCGAGCGGGATGAGTGAATTTCTCAACGCATGCGTGAATATCGCCCTGTGATAACTCGACCCCTTGGCCAAAGCGGTCCTTACAAAATCAGAAGACATGTTTTCCATGACGGAATTTTTCATCAGGATCGTCATGGATGCAAAATAACCAACGGCATAAGATATAAGAGGGAGAATAGAGTGATGCACAACGTCCCATACCTTCGCCCAGAAGGTCGGTAGAAACTCAAAGTCATCCGACACAAAGCCGCCCAGCGGAAAGAGATCCATGTGTGACGCCACAAAGACGAGCAGCAGTGTCCCCAACGCAAAGCCCGGCGTGGCGTAACCCGCAAAGATCAGCACCGATGTCAGATTATCAAAAATGCTCTTGTGCCTGATGGCCTTTAAAACACCCAAGGGGACACAGACAAAATAAACCAGAATAAACGAAATCAACCCGTAATAAATTGAGACCGGCAGTTTGCTCACAATGAGCTCGGAAACCGGGGTAAAGTATCTGAAAGACTCTCCCAGATCAAAACGGGCAAGCCTTAAGAGCCATCTGCCGTACTGGACATACCACGGTTTATCAAACCCATAAAAGGCAACCATGACCTTAAGGTCTTCTTCGGACAATTGATTGTCCATGGATTTAAGACCACCACCGGGGGCCTGCGACCCGCCCTCTGTCTGCACAAACGCCCTTGACCGCAATTGATCAATCGGCCCACCAGGGACAAACTGCGTCACAAGAAAGGTGATCACCGTGATCCCGATCAGGGTGGGAAACATGAGCAGGATTCTTCTGATGATATAGGAACGCATAAATGTCTGGCCATCCTCATTAACAGGGCCATCTCATAAGAGCAAGCCCCATGCTGTGGATCTGTTTATGGTCCCTGTAAAAAATATTGTTACTTAAAAAACGGAGGCCTTTTGCCGACCACATCGGTGATCCATGGCATCTCGGGGAAGTGATTTTTTTTGTATCCGGTGGCGAGATAGATTGTTTTTATTGCAGCAACGATATCGACTTCCGTCATTCTTTCATTTTTGATGAGTTAATAAATATATTTGCCATGGAGATTGTTCCCGATGATACGGAGACAAATCAAAATCACCATACAACTCGCTCACTACATATTTTCACCTCCACGGCCGCTGGAATAGTGATGGCCTTCATGGCTGTGGGGATGTCTTTGAGCCCTGTGCCAGTGATCAACACAACGACAGTTTCGTCTCTCTTGATCTTGTGAAACCTCTGAGCCTTTTTGAGACCCGCATAGGCGGTTGCCGCCGCTGGCTCTGCAAAGATACCGGTGAGACCCGCAAGCTCTTTAATGGCAGTGAGAATCTCCTTGTCCGTTACCGTGAGCCCAAAACCCAAGGTGTCTCGAACAATGGAGAGCGCCCAGTTGCCACAGGCTGGGGCCATGACTGAGATGGAGTCTGCAATGGTCTGTGATTTTTTTAGCGGGACTATTTGATCACGACCGGACTTTAACGCATTGACAATGGCCGCCGAACCAACGGCCTGTACCGGGATGATCTGTGGAATTTTTTTAATAAGGCCCAGTTTTTTTAGGTCGTAAAAACCTTTGTACGTCCCTGTGAGAATCACACCATCACCCGTTGGAATAAAAACCTTATCGGGCGCCTTGTAACCCAACTGTTCCCATATCTCGAGCGCCGCGGTTTTTTTACCCTCGATGGTGTAGGGATTAAAACCGGTATTTCTGTTGTACCAGCCGTATTTTTCTGTGGACTGCTTTGAAAGTTCAAAGGCCTCGTCGTACGTGCCTTTGACCACGACAAGTTTTGCACCAAACATGGCAATCTGTGCAAGCTTTGCCTGCGGGGCATTATGAGGGACAAAGATCACGGTACCCATCCCCACAGAGGCCGCCATCCCTGCGAGCGCCGTCGCGGCATTGCCGGTCGACGCTGTTGTGATGACCTTTTTTTTAAGTTCTTTTGCCTTGGCCACCACGATCGACGAGGCCCTGTCTTTAAAGGAACCTGTTGGGAGGGTTGTATCGTTCTTGACAAAAAGTTTGTTAAGCCCTGTTGCCTGTCTGAGTCTCAAGACCTCGCAAAGCGGTGTTGGCCCCACATCGAGTGGTGGCAGGGAGGACACATCGTTGAGTGGCAAGAGAGCAAGATAGCGCCCGTGACCGCGCATGAGATTTTTTTTAAGGGTTGCAGAAAACGTGTTTCGTAAAGCGGCGTAGTCGTAATCAACCCTCAAGATCCCCTGTGTGGGTGTCAGCGGCCTCTGCGTGCTGCTGCACAACGGGCAAACATACTCCACCTCATCACTCTGATAAACCTTGCCGCAGTCAACACATGTGAGTTTGTATTTTGTCTCCATAAATAAATCCTTTATCTGCAAATCGCAGGTCCAAATAGGGTGTTTTTCTGAATATTTCCAAGTTACTTTCTGAATCTACAAATCACCCTCACTCAAGGCCTTAATATAGGACCTGCCATTCATGGTAAAATCTTTTACATAATTTACAGACTCAAATTTATTATTTATTAATGGTTCACCCTCTTTCATCCTATCAACAAGCATCCTGTTTACAATAGCCAACTCGTATTCTGGATTGGCTTCTATCGCATTATCCAGAGCACTCAAAGCGTTTGTTTTTTGTCCAAGGGACGCATAGCACAAACCCAAATTACACCAACATGCTGCATGACGGGGCTGAACTTTAATTACCTGCTTGAATCCTTCAATAGCCCTTTGCCATTGCCCCTCGCTCATCAGCTCGAAGGATTTATTAAATCTCTCTCCGCACTCAAGAACAGCATCCAGGCTAATCCCTTCTGTTTTTTGGGAATGGGCTTCAAAACTTTTAATGATGGATCGAGCCTTTTTGGCTACTTCATCGTTTTTATCGGCAACATCCAGGACTAATTTAAGAGTCCTGATAAAATTACCAACATCAAAAGTTTCTTTATAGACTAGAGCCTTATTAAAAATAGCCGCAGCAAAATAAGGGAATATGGCAATACTCTTATCAAAATAATGCAATGCCTTTTCGTGGTCTTTTTTCATTGCAAAGACAAGACCCATGGCCTGAAGCACCATGTGGTTATTTGGATATTTATTATTCAGATCGTTCAATCGCTGAAATGCCTCTTCAATCTTACGCATTTCAAGGAGCTTCAATACCTTTGTGACTTCGTTTTCAGCATCCACATTAATCTCGATAATAAAATCTTTTATTTTATGTTTGTTGTTATGACAAATATTGGACTGGTTGTAATAATGACACCCTGTACAACTTTTACTACGCATAACAGCACAGCATTTTGGACAAATAATTTCATGATTCTTTTCATTACAAGACCTTTTGGCTTTTGCCTGTTGGCATATGGGGCATTTATTTTTCATGTTAAATACTTTTGATAGATCGTATTATTTTTTTTAAATTCTCCCCCACATTTTTTGGGCAAGCCCCCGTGAAACAGCCATAACACGTTCGACATCAATGCCGATAATTTCCCTATCGTGCATCAAAACCTTTCCGTCAACAATGGTGGTTGCCACAAGGTTTGAATTCATTGCATACAAAAAATGCCCCGCAAAGTTTTGTCTATTGAAGGGCGTCGGCGGCTGATAATCCAGAATAATAAGATCCGCAAAGGCCCCCTTGGTAATGGTTCCAAGGGTTCCTTTAAAGAGATTGGCAAGAATTTTATAATTGTTTTCGAAGAGGAGTTTTGTTGTCTCTGCAAAACCAACCCGTGGATCGTGCGCCACATGTTTTCGTTTAAGGTGAGCAAACTTTGCCTCTTGAAACATGTCAGACGTTATGCCGTCTGTCCCCAAACCCACATTGATCCCCAGAGCAAGCATTTTTAAAATATCGGCAGAACCCACCGCGTTGTTCATGTTGGACTCGGGGTTATGGACCACGTTTGTTCCGGTCTCCTTAATGATCTGCATTTCTTTGTGGTCAATATGAATACAGTGCGCCAGAATCGCCCTTGGCCCCAGCAGATTAAATTGGCGCCACCTTTCAACCACACCACAGCCGTGATTTTGACGGCAATGATCTGCATCGGCAACCCCCTCCGCCGTGTGAACATGAATCCCTGTTTTGAGATTGTTAACTGCCTGTGCGCACTGTTCAAGGGTTTTATCAGAGAGTGTGAAAGAGGCATGCAAACCAAACAACCCTTTAAGCATATTATTACCCGCATGGTCTTTAATAAACTGCGTGTTCTCATCGATGCCCTGCGCTGCAATATCTTTGCCGTCTCTGTCGGAGACTTCATAGCAGAGCGAGGCCCGTACAGGAATCTGGCTCAAGGCCTCTTTGATTTTGTTAAGGCTCCCCAAAACAAAATTTGGTGAGGCGTGGTGATCAATAACACATGTGGTGCCAGAGCGCACGCACTCGATGAGGGGGACAAGCGCAGAATAAAAAACATCATCAGCCGTCAAGACCTTATCAAGCCGCCACCAGAGGCCCTCTAATATCTCAGTAAAAGTTGTTGGTGGCGTACCCGCAAGCAACATCCCTCGTGCAAAAGTGGAATAAAAGTGCATGTGGCAATTTGTTAGTCCCGGCATGACAAGACCACCCTTTGCATTGATGCGTTTAGCCGAAGGGTATTTTTTTTCGAGATCGGGAATAGGGCCAATCTCAGCAATGGTGTTGCCATCAATACAGAGAGCGGCGTTATGAATAATTTTATCTGGGGTAAGGATGTTTGCGTTAGTGATAAGAAGCATGGGCCTCTATTTAAAAGGATCATGCATAAAAGTAAAGGTAAAGGCTTGGCAGATCAGGGCTTCGTAGTTCGGGACCATAACTCGCTACATTCATTTAAATTCAATTATAAACTGACCAAATGTTTTGCCTTGTGGTAGGCAATCCGTAAATTGGGGTGTTTTTTTTT
>JADGCS010000039.1 GCA_015228875.1 Deltaproteobacteria bacterium
CCGGCCAAAAACCACGAGGGCATCCCTGTACTGCCTGCCAGGATATCGTTGGAGGTTTGAAGTACGTTTTGTGAAAGGGCCTTGCCGACAAAATAAAGATTTAAAAGGATGGTGGCGCCGAAGTAGGCGATATCGTGTCTAAAGGTCAAAACAGCGGATGTGTATGTTTTATGGGTCTTGTTTAATTTTTTATCCTCACGCTGGCTCACCAGCATGGCCCTTTTAAGCATAAGACCCGATCCCGCAATATAACCCAGTCTGCCAAGGATCAGCGCCAGGGCCGCTATTCTGGGCACCACACCCGTAGAGGCAAGCGTGTAGGCACCGACACACCACAGTGTATCGGCAAGCATGACCTTCATGGCCAGTTTGTCAAGCTCGATAATTCTTTTTTGTTCGACAATATCCGGATCTGCTGTGCCGTTAAGCTGCTCGAGCAGGCGATTATCGATGGCAATGTTAATAGCACTGACCGCTGCGTAGGGGATCATCCCCATGCCCATGAGAAACATCCCGTTATTTCGGCAGACAGCGGGTTCGACCCTTGGGTAGTCACAGAGTTGCTGCGGTATGCCCTCGCACAAGTCTGGCTGACTGCCCTCTGACATGATGGCGGCATTTATATCGTACCTGCCCTCTGCAGACGGGTGTGCGCCAATGGCGCTTGCCACAGACTGCATCCCCTTGTCGACGAGCGCCTTTGATGCGACAAACCAGTCGTAGGGTTTTGAGGTTGTTTTTTGCCCGTCCACTTGTTGCGAAACCGGGTGTTGTGGCGAGGCCGGATGGGCCTGAAAACCTTCTGTTGTCCGAGTTTGCGGGGGAGGGACGATCGGCGGGGGTGAATCAGGACGGCAGACGGCCGCAGCATGCGCGCCTGCAGTCCCTGTTTTTAAAAGGTTTGCTGGCGTTGCCTCTCCAAGAACGAGTCTTCTAAGGGCCGTTGCTATTCCCATAGTGGTTTACTGCTTTCGGGTGCTCTGACAGGATGCATTTCATGTCATGCAGGTCCCCATCGGTTTTATTAAATTAAATGTTGCTGATTAAATGGTAAAAATTCAAATATTTTTTTATAAAACTCACCAAAAAATTTTTGAGAGGCGCCTCTTTGCCAAAGAGCACTGATAATGTCAACGTGTTGTTGGCGCTGATGCCCCGTCAGCTGTTTACCCTTGCATACTGTTTAAAAATCACATAATTCGCGCAGAAATCCTGTTTATCAGGCGTCCATGTTATTTTAATAAAGGTTCACAATGAGTATCAGTCAAATAGCCAGAAACATAAAAGAATCACCAACCCTTAGACTTAACGAAAAGGCCGCCATCCTCAGGGAAAAGGGTGAGCCGGTCATTCACCTTGGCGGGGGCGAGCCCAAGAGCAAAACGCCCATCGATGCCATCATTGCAACGGCTGGGCATCTTAACACCGGTGAGATCCGCTATGCCCCGGCCGATGGCATCCCTGCCCTTAAAAAGGCCATCATCTCGTACACCGAACAAAACTACGGCAGGCTGGTCACACCACAAAATGTCATGGCCTCGGGGGGCGCCAAACAGGCGCTCATGGTGGCCCTGCACGCCATCCTTAATCCGCAGGAAGAAGTCATTTTCCCCTCTCCGTATTGGGTCAGCTACCCCGAAATGATCAAACTGCTTGGCGCCATACCGGTACCGGCCCTCCCCGAAGACGGGACATTCCGCCCGACCATACAAGATATCGAACAGCGTGTGGGTCCCTATACAAAGGCTGTGATCATCAACAGCCCCAACAACCCGTCGGGTGTCACTTACTCCGAGCAGTTTATTGCCGATATCGTTGCCTTCTGTGAAAAGCGGGATATCTATCTTATCATGGACGACATCTACAATCGTCTCGTCTTTGACGGAAAAAAACCCCTCAATTGCTACGATTACGCCAAGGACTTTTCAGAAAATTCAAAACTCATTGTGATCAATGGCGTGTCCAAACAATACGCGATGACCGGATTTAGAATCGGCTGGGCCGTGGCCAGCAAACGTCTGATACAAGTCATGACCAACATTCAGGGGCATCAGACATCCGGACCGTCCGTGTTGTTGCAAAAGGCGGCCGTAGGCGCGCTTAACGGCGTGCAGTCCTGTGTGGAGAGCCTGCGCATCACGCTGCAAAACAACCGTGATGTCATGATGGCCCAGCTTAAAACTTTTGACGGGGTCAAGGTCACAAAACCCGATGGCACTTTTTATTGTTTTGCCGATTTTAGCGCCTACGAAAAAGACTCTAACAAGCTCTCACAGACCCTGATCGATAAAGTGCTTGTTTTGACAGTCCCGGGCGCCGAATGCGGCTGGGAGGGATTTTTAAGGCTGAGCTACTGTGGCTCTATCAAGGAAATCACAGAGGGGATTGAGCGGATCAAGTGGGCCCTTGATCCCAACTCTCCCAACGAACTCTACATCGGCGATCGCAAGTTAGTGAGGAACTGGTCATGAGTAAATATCTCAAGTTTAAAACGCCTGCGTTGGATCAGGCACTGGAGCTCGCCTCCAGATTCGGTCTTCAAAATCACGGTTTGTCCAACCTCGATCGTGTCTACTGGAATCTCCCCGATGCGGCGCTCTACGAAGAGATTGTGTTTCGCAAAGAAGGGGCCATTGCCAACTCTGGTCCTGTTCTCGTCAACACGGGAAAACACACGGCTCGCGCAGCCAACGATAAATTTGTGGTGCACGAAGACTCAACCGCAGACAAAATCTGGTGGGGAGTCTACAACAGGCCGTTTGCCTCAGACAAATTCAACTCGCTGCTCACACGCGTTGAGGCTTATTGTCAGGGCGAAGAGCTTTTTGTGCAGGACTGTTACGCTGGCGCGGATGAAGACTACCGCATTGCCGTCAGAATCATCACAGAAAAGGCATGGCACAGCCTGTTTGCGCGCAACATGTTTCTTACCACAAACGACAGGGATGCCTTGGCAAAATTTATCCCTGACTTTACAATCATGAGCCTTCCCGGATTTAAGCTCGATCCCAAAATTGATGGCACGCGATCCGAGACGGCCATCATCCTCAATTTCGCTGAGCGCATCGCCATTATCGCCAACTCGCTCTACGGCGGCGAGATCAAAAAAGCTGTTTTTACAATCCTTAATTTTTTACTGACATTTCAAAATGTCTTGCCCATGCACTGCTCCGCCAACGTCGGTAATAACGGCGATGCAGCGCTTTTCTTTGGATTAAGCGGCACGGGGAAAACAACACTCTCCGCAGATCCTTTAAGAAAGCTCATTGGCGACGATGAGCACGGGTGGAGTTCAACGGGCATTTTTAATTTCGAAGGCGGGTGTTATGCCAAGGTCATCCGCCTGTCCGCAGAACACGAGCCGCAGATTTATGCCACAACAAGACAGTATGGCACCATACTCGAAAATGTCGTGTTCGATCCGGTGAGCCGCATGATTGACCTTGACGACGACACCATCACCGAAAACACACGGGCCTCGTACCCTATCAGATTCATTCCCAATGCTGTGCCAGAGGGTTATGTGAATGCGCACCCCAAGGATATTATTTTTCTCACCTGCGACGCCTCGGGGGTCATGCCGCCGATTGCCAGGTTAAACCCCGCGCAAACGCAGTATCATTTTATCAGCGGGTACACGTCAAAGATCGCGGGTACAGAAATCGGTCTTGGCATCGAGCCCGTCATCACCTTTAGCGCCTGCTTTGGCGCCCCCTTTATGGTGCGCACGCCGGCAGATTACGCCCTCATGCTTAAGGACCGCGTACTTAAACACGGCTCACGTTGCTGGCTTGTCAACACCGGCTGGGTGGGCGGCCGCTTTGGGGTGGGCAAGCGCATCAGCATTCGGCACACACGCAATCTTCTCAACGCCGCCTTAAGTGGGGCACTCGATTCTGTCGCGTACAGAAAAGACAGGCTCTTTGGATTTGAGGTCCCCCTCACCTGTCCCGATGTCCCGCAGGACGTACTCGAACCCGCAACCGCATGGGGCAACAAGGACGAGTACTGGCGAAAATACGATGCGCTCGCCGCCCGTTTTATCGAGAACTTCAAACTTTTCGAATCAGCGTGCAGCAGCGAAGTCATTAATGCCGGTCCCAAGAGGCTTTCGCAGATTTAGGGGCATCTCACTCAAAACCCCACACTGAGCTTGGCACCTATCAAAGGATTAAAGTGGGCAGAGCCGCCTCTTTCTGTAAGAACACCCCTGAGTGTCAGCCCCGCTCTTAGAGAGAACTCCCCAAACATGATCCCATAACTCACAGGGTCAATGTTAAGAACACCAAACGGCCGGGCCTCGAAAGCACCCCTGTCAATATCCATCAACACCCCGCCGCCAACGCTTGCCTCTGCAAATCTTAGGCCCTCTGCATTCCAATAAAACGGGTACAAGGGAACCACCGCCATCTCGGCACCGACTCCAAATTCTAAATCCCTCGTTGTTTCTGCCCTGTTTCTAAAATACGAATCATAGGGTGTGTTGGGATTGACCAGCAAACCAGAGACCTCCATGGCATGCAGACCCAAAAAAAATCTTAATGAGTCAACTGGGGCATAAACGGCCAGCATCAATGATGCGAGATAACCCCCATCAAGCGAAAACGCCAAAGACGCCTGAATATCACGCGCCAGTCCGTAATTGTCATTACCCATTGTCTGCGAGGCATCAGCCAGCCATTCTTTAAAGGGCCTGCCTGTTTTGGCAATCAAAATATCATCAACAAGCCCGTATATTTCCTCCATCGTAGCCACCTTTGTCAGTCTTGCGGCGAGGATCATGTGAACCATTTCGCGAATACATTCTCTCCCAAATTGATCTTCAATAAGTTTAAAGGCCTCTTTGCCCCTTTCGTAGTTGAAGAATATTTTTTTTGTCACAGATCCGTCTCGTCCCTCTACCGTATTGATGGCTGGTACAGAACTCCTGTTTTTGCCATGCTCATTTGCGTAGCTGTACTCTACCCAAGTGGCCAGCCCCTCATTTAAATGTCCCAGCTCTGCAGAATCATTCCAAAGTTCTTTTACAAAAATATGTGTCAGCTCATGCACAAATGTTGCCTTGTCCTCCAGACGATCAATATTTATAAAAATCTCTGCCGTAGAAGCGCTTGCCAATGATATTTTTGCCGACTGTGCTCTGTAGGAACTTAAAAAAGCACGATACTTTTGAGCTACTTTTTTAACCTCCGGCCCAAACAACCCTTCAAGATAGGCGAGCGCCTCTTTAATGTTCGCTTTCATTTGTGACCGTGCCTGTTCCAGTTCTTGCGGGTCTTCAAAGAGATTGGGGTTGATGCGAATCCTTAAATCAACCGGCTGATAGCCAAGATCCTGAGAGATGGTATTTGTTTCCTGATTAAGATAAAGCAGGATCATTAATTTTTCCCGTGCAAAGGGATCGTTAAGTGCCAGCACCTCATCAACGGTCCATATCGAGCCCTTGATCTCTTTGAGATGGTCTACAAAACCGGTGATGTTTGGTTCGGCCAGACTGAAATCAAAAAATTTTCCCCAATAAGTCTGGCCGATCAACTCCGATACAGGCCTCATAACCACGCCTGTTTTTGTATAAAGGGCAAAGTGTCGCAGAGGTTCTTCGCCCCTTTCAACCCGTTGTTGCATCGCTGTTATAAAATTTTTCCACGGGATCAAATCATGCTTACCCCAATCAGGATAAAATTTTTCCATGAGCCAGGAGGCCAGTTCATATTGTTCGCCCTCATACAAGGCCCTGATGAATGGGATTGCGTCTCTTCTGTCTTTCATGTCAAGCGCGTCCGGGCTAAAACTCATGAGGTAGATCTGCATCGCGGAGGGAACCTCCCCACGAAAATCATCTATTTGAACAGCTTGAGAAACAAAGTCTTCGGGAAGATTGAGCCTCTGTGCCAGTTCTGTTGGCAAAGTTTGATCAAGTTTTACCCTGCCGGTTTCGAGGTTAAATGAAATTGAATCGAGGCTGTCTTTTAAAATCTTTTTTCCGGGCTGCACAAATCGCGCTTGATAGGTTTCGTTTTCGTTGGACAACCTTGATAATTTCGGGCCAAGGAGCAGGATGCTCAACTCCTCGGGCTGGTCTTGTATTTCTTCGGCAGTGGCTGTCTGGTGCCATAGAGAAAAAAACCTCATACCGATTGTGGCAAAATGTTTTTTTTCGCCCTCGGTGAGTTGCTCTGTTTTAAAAACATCAATGACCTTTTGAAATCCCTGCCAATAGAATTCGTGCTCCCTTAAATTGATAAGGTCTGCACCCTCGCTCTCGATGAGGTCATTTTCTTTAAAGAACTGTCTGGCCCAGCCCATCACTTTTTCGTTTGAGCTTTCCATAAACAGGGCCTGAGAGAGGGGATCATTGAGAACACTTGCAATCCTTTGATTTGAAACTTTAAAGTCATCCTTGTTTAAACGTAAATCATTTACGGTGACAAAAGTATTGGCCACATCAAACAAGAAAAACTCTTCCCTGTTTGTAAAGCTCATCTGTTTGTCGATGCGGCTGCCCATATTTCTGATCCTTGGTGACTGCTTACACACCCCTTAAGGCAAGAGTTTTGTTCAAGGGGCTGGGAGTGGTCACAGTTGTCAGGACATCATCAAACGGCTTAAGCCTTGCTTGAGCATCGGCTTGCCCCTGCCGTTCCATGACAGCCCGATATTCTCCAAGAAGATCCCTTAAATCCTCGATGAGTCCCGTTAACGCATCACTGCCCGGGTGCACTGTTTTAAAACGGGACAACGTCCTTGCAAGTTGGTCGGGCCCTTCGGCAAGCGCGTTTGTAAGACTGGCAAAGAGTTCATTGGCGTCCCTTTGTGAATGACCGGAGCCCTTGGCGTCGAAAAAAAAGCTCTCGTTTATAAAATCAAAAAGCATGGATTTTTTATCATGGAGTCTCTGATAAACTGTGGCAAGAAGGGGCTTCTCGGATGAGCCCCCCATCAGTATCTCCAGGTTGTGTGCAGTCTCGTGCCGAATCACCCGCGCGGCCTCACGTGGGTGGGGATAAAAGACACTCAAGAAAACAAGATCGCTGTGAAAAGGGCGACCTATTGTGCCGTTCTTGTAACCCAGGTCATCAACAAAGACAATCTGACGGGATGAGTCGCGCACATTGACCTCACCCCACAGACCCTCTAATCCCACAAGTGCGGTCCCCACGCAATCAAACAACGGCCTTTCAAGTGCTATCCTTGGACGGCTGCGTGACGTGCTTGTGTCACGGTTATGGTACACCATGAAGCGTCTGCCATCGACGTGATGGTCTTCGGTGATGACATTTTCCAGATTGTGCGTGACAGGATAGCTTTGAATGACCCTCTGCTGGGTATCCAGAAATTCCACACTCAATTGATTGTCAAAGGAGACAGGAAAGTGGTGTGTTTTTGTTGTAGACCCAAGAATAACGGGTTGCCCGGGTGTGATGGGTACGATGGGCCCGCCACCTAGACGTACAAACTGTGCAGACCCTGGGTGCATGGTTATTTCTGTGATGGCGTTTGGTTCATTAAGCTCTTCGCCACTGCAGTAGCCATCCATGCTGCGCGACTTGATCCTCTCACCATCGGCTACGCTGACAGAATGTATGGAGGGGACTGTTACGGGACCTTCGTCCTCCCCTGATCCGCTGTTAATCAATACACGGTAACTGGCCTCTCCGCCGGCCCCTTCGGGCAGGCGCAAAATCAGGTCTGCCTTGCCATCGCCGTCGACATCCCTTGAGGCAATTCCCGCCCTGGCGAGGATGGCATCCCTGTTCATGTTGTTTGCAAAAAAACTAAAGCTTTTTATTTTTGTTGCAATCCGCGGCGTGGCCCCATCGTACATCCGCAGATGCACATCTGCCACCTTCCCCAGAGAGCCGGCCTCTACCCTAAAATGATCCTTAAGCCCGTCGTTTGTGACGTCAATATCAATCTCCCGGGCAAACTTAATCCTGTCAAGACCCTGCTCTGTTGCTTCTGTGGTAGAGACAAGTTTTGCCTCTTCAAAAGAGATACCGCCAGCTTTTTTGCATTGCCAGACCATTGGCATGATTATCGGCAGACCAGGAGGCCAGAGTTGCTTCTTTGATTTTTTATACGTTGGCTTTGTTTAACAGCAAGAAACAAATACCGGCACCAGACAACATCACTCCCATTTGACCACGGTGCCATAACAACTGACGGAAAATGTTTTAATGGTATCACAGTAGACATCAACAACGGCATCGCCTTTAAGCTTATAGGCGCGCGCTTTGAGTTTGGAATAGATTTTTTCCTTTTTTTTGGTCATCCCGTCGACACGCACATCGCGGATGATCTTGAACGGCCGCTCAGGTGCCCCCTGATACAATGGAATGTTTTGGGCCTTTTCTTCGATCTTTGCCTCGGTCCGTTTTTCCTGAAAGGGGTGACGGACAGCTGCAGGAGAGACTGTAACAGCACCAAAGACGTAACAAAGCGTCATGAGGTAAACAGACACTCTCAAGTTTTTTTGTTTCATTGTTTTGTTCCGTAAAGTTTTTTTTATTCGGTTAAATTTTTAAAGACGGACTCGAGTGTCTGCTGTTCCCTGCCAAGTCTTGACAGGCGCCATTTGTTTAAAACAGCGAGATCAAAAATTTGTTCGCTCAGATCATCCTGACCGCTGCAATAAATTTTTAACTGATGCAAATCTCCATCTGATCCGCAAATATCAAGGGCAGCAAAGCCGGGCAGGTCTTTTAAAACCGATGGCATTATTTTAAGGTCTCCTCTGACAGAGACATGATACGTTGATTCGTTTTTTTGCTCGTTGATCAACGACTGGGGGCTTCCCTCTGCGACAATCCTGCCCCTGTTGATGATCAGGACACGCTGGCACGTTGCCGAGACCTCTGAGAGGATGTGTGTTGAGAGCAGGATGGTTTTGTTAATGCCGATCTCTTTAATGAGCGCCCTGATCTCGATGATCTGGTTGGGATCAAGCCCCACAGTGGGTTCGTCAAGGATCAGGACATCAGGGTCATGCAAAAGCGCCTGTGCCAGCCCCACCCTTTGTTTATAGCCCTTGGAGAGGGTGCCGATTTTTCTGTCGAGGGCAGACTTAAGCCCGCACTGTCTGATCACGTATTTAAGGCGTTCATCCAGCGTGGCCTTTTTAAGCCCCCTCATCTTGCCCAGAAACAGCAGCAGATCCAGAACAACCATATCTGGATACAGGGCTACAGACTCAGGCAGATAGCCTGTTTTTTTTTGGGCCGCAACCGGATCGGCAATGACATCAATCCCGCTGATGTTTATTTTTCCGTGGGTGGGCAGGATAAAGCCCGTGATCATGCGCATGGTTGTTGATTTTCCAGCCCCATTGGGGCCCAGAAAACCCACCACCTCCCCGTGGTTGATTTTAAAACTGATGTCATCAACCGCCCGGACAGGACCAAACTCTTTACTGACGTTTTGGATAGAAATCATTTTTCTGTAAGTTTGCAGTACATTTTGATGATGGTATTTGAAGGAAACTTTTTGCTGGCATCCTGCCAGACCTTGCGGGCCTCCTGCCTTTTGCCCAGCGCGTACTTGGTGATACCCAGTTGAATATGTGCATCCACACATTTGTCTCTGGTGCTGACAGCCTTTTTAAGTTCTTCGATGGCCCCTTTGGTGTCTCCCATTTCGCGCAGACAGACCCCCATGCGGGTGCGGATATCGGCGTAGCCTTCTTCGAGGTACAGCGCGCGCTTGTATTCGTCGACAGCCTCTTTAAAGAGCCCCACGCCCTTGTACCAGTCGGCAACATCGGCATGCTTGTTGGCCAGTTTTGAACGGATAAAGGGGTCCATGGCCGCCCTTTTTTTGGCCTGGGCGTCCTTGCGGGACTGGGAGACCAGCTTTTTTGCGTTATCGTGCTGGCCCAGATCGTTGTACAGGATGCTTAAATTGAGCATGGCCTCTGTATACCTTGGATTGATTTTAAGGGCCTGTGTAAAGCATTTGACGGCCTCACTGTACCGCCCTTCCTCGTGGGCAATGAGTCCCAGAAAATTGTGGATATCGGCAAATTCTTTTCGTTGGGCAACAACCTTTTTAAAAAGCTCTTCTGCCTTGGCGTATTTTTGGCTGTGAAAGAAAAATTTGGCTTCTTCGATCATGCTGGGGATATTATCCATAAAAAATCTCCGTTACAAGTTACTAACTTGATTTTGATGCCCCGAAAGAAATCCCCTTGGGGGACGCGATTGAGTTCTTCTATTATGCGAAGAATGTCCCCGCGTTCAGTCAACATTTAAATTCCGAGACATAACTTTGACTCGTTTTGCGTATTTGCTGTCCGGGTAATACGTTTTAAAAACATCAAAATACTTTTGCGCGAGTTCCCTTTGACTGGTCCTTTCGAGGGCATTGACCAGATAATAAAAACTTTTTTCATCAAGCCCCAGTTTGGAGTAATCGGTTACAATGGCCTGAAAACGCGGGATGGCGGCAAGGTACTCCCTTGCCTTGTAGTAATAGCGGCCCACGTAAAAGTGTCTCCTTGCCTGTTTAAGCCTTGCCTCGTTAAAGCTTTCTCCTGCCGCAGCCGCATAGGGTGTTCCCGTATAATACTTGACTACAGTTCCCAGGTACTGAACCGCGAGATCGAGGTGTTCTTGATTGCGGTCTATGGCCTTGGGAGTTTCTTTTAAATAACTTAAACCCGCCTTGTAATAGGCATAGGGTGTTTTTTCGTTATACGGGTTGGCCTCGATAAAGGTTTGATAGGCCTCGGCCGCAATGATGTAATCCTTTTTTAAAAAATAGGCATCCGCCACCAACAGGTCGGCCTCTGTTGAGCCTTTTTCACCATGATGACGCGATTTATAAGCCTCGAAACAGGTGATGGCCTTGTCGTGCTTCTTTTTTTTAAGCAAGGTCATGCATTCATCCAGCGTTTTGTTTGTTCTTGCGAGCGAAAAGCCCTGATCACGGCAGGACGCAAACAACGGGACTAAAAAAATAAACGCAACAATATAATAAATAGACACGGCAAAACCGCCCTTTTTTTTCATATGACAGTACTCCAAAACGTGGGTGGACGTGAACCTATAAAAATTATCACTGGCCCGCAAGGTTTTTATTCCGGCGGGGTTGTTTGTATGCCTGGCCGATCTGGCATGAAAAATAGCGTGCTTTGCAGAACCCTGCCAAAACAGGACCTTCATAACCCGCATAAAGCGGAAAACACTACGCGGGCGGGCACCTCGTAAAATATTGATGAAAAAACGCGTAGAAAAAACCTACTTAGGTTCCTTGACGGAAAAAATACATTTTTTTAATAGCAGTCATGAAAAAAATCCTGGCTATTATTGCGCTGCTCCTTGTGCTCTTTTTTCTTTTTTATCGCAGGCCGGATACAACCGACCCGTCTGCTGTTGATCTTGACAACCTCGCGTCCGAGATCAAAAAGATTCAAAGTGAGATCGAAGGTCATGCCACAACCAGTGAAGACAACATCGCTGTTGTCAAAGTGCTGCTCTCGCGATTTGAAGACGCCGATCAGGTGACTCAAAAGGCCCTCTATGCCCTCTTTATTAATTTTTCTGGAGGCTCGCTCGAAGTGAGTAAAGCAGGGTTACATGAACTCACAACACGGGAGCGGTCCCTGTACGACGAGGCCAGGGATATGGTTAAAACGTATGTTGCCCTTGACGACAGTTTTGAGAGGGGGCTTTTAAAAAGTGAGATTGAGTACATCACACAGGACAATCCCGATTCTGTGTACCGCAGGTTGAATGCATTCATCCCCTTTGCGTCTGCAGGCTTCAAGTGTGACAAACAGGATCTTAAGGCCGTTGTGCATGAAGTGGGGGCCGAGAACCTCAAGCAGCGGGCATCAAGCATCGCGCAGATTGCGCAGGATTACGAACTGCTTTTTTATGGGGATTATCTGTTTAGAAAACTCGAGTTGATTAAAAGAGAAAGTCTCTACGACAAATACAGGCCCGCCCTTGATGTTTACTACACGATGCAGCTGTTATCCCGCGAAAAACGGGAAGAAAAAATCAATCGTGATCTCAATGACAGGATCGAAAGGACGTCGCAAAAACTCATCAGGACCGGTGTCCCACAAAATGAAATACGGGACTTTGTATACAGGGCCGTCAATCTTGCCCCCGCCTGTCTTGTGGGGCTGGATGTTCAGATCTACAACTGGATAGGAGAAGAGGTAACCCTGGAAAGGGGGAATAAACTTATTGACCTCTTTACCAAACCCACCTCTTTAAAAAACATCAAGGACATCACCCAAAAAATAAAAAGCACCCCCATCAATCAAATGACCGTCCTCGATTATGTGAGCAGCGATCCCGGTATCAAGACAACCGATGCGTGGCTTGGCAGTTTTTACACAATTAAAAAGGACGACGACGCCTGTGCCCTGTACTCACAGGGCAAAGACAAAAAAGACCCCCACGATGATCTCTTTATCGGGGAGTTTTATTTAAAATAGTGTCTGTCGGGAAATGCCCTGTACTTCATGATCTGAACGACGATCTTTCCTTTAGGTGAGTCAGATAATAAAGTTTCTTTTTGATCCTGTCGTAATACCTTAAACAAAGTCTTTGCGAAATAAAGGCCGCAACCAGACCAACGATGATGCTCCCAATCCAGAGGGGAATAAGGATATCTTTGCCCGCGGCCAGGATATCACCCAAATCCAACGTCTTCATCATCTGATAAACCTCTTTGAGTTCTGTTGAATCTTTATGGATAAAATTACCCACCCACAAATTAAACAGGTAAACCGGGGCCGCTGTAAAAGGATTGGTGATCCATGCCGCCATAATGGCAACAATTGAATTTTTTTTAAAAAGTCGTGTCAGGACGAGGGACACGTACATCTGTATCCCGATAATGGGAAGAAATGCGATAAAAACACCAATGGCAAGGCCGTCGGCCACCTCGGGGGTTGTGGAATTGCTCTTGAGCAATCGGATAAAAAGCTCTCTTAATTTTAGCGGCACAAATTGTCTCATGTTACTTTTTTTTGGGCCAGTCTTCGCGACGGTATTTTTTTTGTAGCCCCGGTGCTTTCAGGGTAAACAGGTTTAAATCAAGGCATCGGACACGGGCAATATGGGCAATCATGGCCCCATTGTTGGTACCGTACTTAAGGTGCGGCAATAAAGCATTTTATGCCACATCTGTCACCCATTTTAAGGCAACGCGCCCTCAAGACTAAATTGAGGGCCACACCGCCGCTTATGAGAATCAAGAGGGTCATCAATGACCCCGCGTTAACTCTGTCTCTACATCAAGCATGCGGCAAAAAGCTCAACACTCACAACAAAAACATCGCCCTCTTTTTTAAAAATCCCCGGCTCAGCAACAACGCAAATAGATTCTTGAGGTTTAAAAGTTCTGTGAAAATAGGAAAGATTTCCATGTTCGGCTTTTTCGCGCGTTTTGCACTCGATGGCTGCAATGACATTTTTTTTGGAACGAACCACAAAATCAACTTCACGCTTGTTGTAGTCTCTGTAAAAACCGAATTGATAGGCACTGTTTATTTTTGCTGTCAGGTCGTGTAAACTGCGCATCAAAAGGCAGGCTACAACACTTTCAAAAAAAGCCCCGGGATTTGCGTCTTTGAGTTTGCGGGCAAAACAAAAATCGATGGGATAAAACTTTTTCTCTTTACGAATTTGCTTGGCCTTAGACACACCAACCACGGGCAATTCGAATCCCAAGAGCACTTGCCTTAGGGCACACACATCACTTTTGATCGTGTTGGGAGAGACGGCCAGGTTTTCAGAAAGACTTTTGAGGGAATACGTTGAGCCCAAACCTTCCAACAAAAGCTCAAAAACTTGATAAACTCTTTCTGCGTCTTTGGCGGTGTTTAAATCTCTCAGGTCGCGGTCTAAAAGTGCTGTCATATAGTCATTGAGCCACTGTTCATAAAAAACGTCATCTTGTTTATCGAGGTTTTCGGGAAAGCTTCCAAACAGTATGTAACGATCCCAATGCTGTCGTAATTTATTTTGGTGCGGCATGATATTCTTAACGCGTTCAATCAGCGAGCCTTCACATCGCCACGGTGTGCCAAGTGTGAACTCTGTTTCAAATGAAGTGACGTACTCTCTAAAAGAAACGGGAAAAAGAGTCAGCCAAACGGCACGACCCGCAAGACTATCCCCTTTATCTTGCCGTCTAATTTCAAAGGCCGATGAACCCGAAGCCACACAGTCGACCATGTTGAGCATTTTATCAAACGTCCCCTTGATGATGTTTCTCCACCCCTTGACCTTGTGAATCTCATCAACAAAAATGAGGGGTTTTTCCATACCCTGATTGTTGTGAACCGCAAGCCAATCAAGCGCCGCCTGTGGAAATTTTTTAAAGAGAAGCCGCTCGCTCGCGATATCCATATTAAGAGTCCAGGCCGGTTTGAGTGCATGCAGAACGAGGTACGTCTTGCCAGATTGTCTTGGACCGCTGATAAATAAAAGCTTGTGCTTGAAATGATTTAACTTTTCATTAAGATTACGTTTGATCGGCATGCTAGGAAAATAATCATACCTATGAAAGTTTTACAAGTAAAATAATCATACCTATGATTTATTTTTAAAACGTAAAATAAACGTTGCTCCGTCTTGATGTTTTGTCTCTTGATGTTTTGCTCCGTCTTGATTTTTTTAGGCAAAGAGCCCAAACGATTGAGAATTATTCTGCGTCGCAATGTTTATAGCAACACTCCGTGTCGTCTCACCGATAACCCTGCCATGAGGTTAAATAATCGCCTTGTGAGATCTTTTTTCTTTTGTTTGAGATTGTCGCCCTTGATCACAACAACACTTTTTTAGGAGAAATATTTATGGCAGCAGTAAATCCAACAGACAACAATTCAATATCAATCGAAGGTGCATACACATCACCGGCAAAGCCCGCTGAAACAAAGGGGGCAGAACCGGCACCACAAGCCGATCAACCAAAATTGTTCGAATTTCTGCGGTGTGAAGATGATGGATGTTTTATTGGAGGTTTTAAAGTTTCAGGGACTGACAACGCAACAGGTGAAGATGCATTCTTTGGACTCGGTAAGGAATCGCCGTTTAAGCTCAATGCCCCCGAAGTGATCAACCTCACAGAAAAATCCAGGCCCGTTCTTGATGCTGCAAAGGCCCTCAAAAGGGATGCACGGAGGTTTAGTGCCCAGGCTACGTGTCTCGAGGGCAATGCCGGTGCGATAGAAAAGGGAAAAACATCCATTGAAGAGGCCCAGAAGACATGCGAGGTACAGGCTGTCTGTGAAGTTGACTCGCAGGAAGAGTGTGATGCTTTAACTGCCGAGGAAATTAGAACACACCAGGGCAACCCCGACATGCAAAGCGCTGTTTTACAGGGAAACCGCGATGGCGTAGCCGCAAAAACCGCTGGCTCAAAGCTGTCTTTAGATTTTAATTATTCCTTTGAGCCCAGTTCTCCTTTTGATATTGGTCCTAAAAAAATTGGTCCAGGAGGAATATTTGATCTCTACGGTCCCGATTTCCAGTTACTCCTCGAAGACGTAATGGGAAAACTAGGACCCAAATTTTAACGGTGTTGTATTTTAAGCCAGCAGGGCATTTAATCCCTCAATACTCAAAAGCACAATATTTTGCTGTCTCACCTTGATAAGACCTTCGTGGCCCAGTTGTGTCAGTATGCGCGACAGGGTCTCCGGCTTGATGGAGAGCTGTGACGCGATCACTTTTTTGGGTGCGGAGAGCCTGATCTGTTTTTGATCAATACTGCCCTTTGCCTGTCCCAAAAGATAATTAACCAGCCTGTAGGTGGCGTTTTGTAAGGTCAGCGAGTCGATCTCCATGAGACGTTCGTGCAGACGATGACAGAGCGAACCGATCAGTGTCAGGCAGGTCTCGTTGGATTTTTTTAGGATATCGAGAAAGGTTTTGTTGTCAAATGCAAGGAGCTCTGTCCTTGCGATGGCCTGCGCGTCCACGGGATAAACGGGCGGGTTAAAAAAAGCAACGGCCTCGGCAAACAGGGCCCCGGGCGGAATAATCTCGATCACCTTTTCGTCACCATCAGAAGATAACCTGGATAATTTGACAGACCCCTGCACCACCAGAAAAAACGAGGCGGCCTCGGTGCCGCTTGAAAAAAGGATCTCATGGGGAGATAACCTGAGATGGCGGGCTTTTTTTTTGACAAGATCCAGCGCGTCTCTTGAGAGCTTTGAAAATAAAGGGTACCTGTCAAGATTATTGAGATAGCGCTGGTGATTGGTTTTGAGCATACCGGGATCATATGCAAAAAAAAATCAGGTTGGCAATGATTATCACAAGCGTCAGTGGGCCGTGGAGTTTTTTAAATCCCGTCTGCTCCTGCGCGTGACGACCCACAGGGCAAGCATGGCCATGCACGTGATGAGAGAGAGCACTCCTCCCAATACCAAGGAGAAAGGCGCAAACACAAACCTGACCTCGTGAGCCCCCGGTGGTAATACGATGGCCTTTAAAACATAATTGGCACGGTATACTTCGGTTTCTTTGTCATCAATAAAGGCCTTCCAGCCCGGATAATAGAGGTCGTTAAAAAGCAGGTGACCGGCTTTGTCTGTGACTGTTTGAATTTTAACAGAGTTGGGGAGGTAGCTTGTGATGTGCGCGCCGTTGGCAGCTACCAGACCCGTGTTGCCGCTGTTTTGGACCGGTGCCGGCGTGGGGTTTTTTTCAAGGATCACGGTTTTGTGCAGATCAAACAACGGATCGGCGAGCTTGTTTATAATCTCTTCATCCGTATTCATTACGATGGAATTTTCAATCAGGGCAACCCTTTCAATGGCGTCCGGATTTTTTGTAATCTGATAACGTGTGAGTTCCTCGTTAATCTGTGCGTGATATTTAACATTAAACAAATCAAGAATTCTCTGGGGATTTTTTTTATCAAGAAAATTTAACAACCCTTCGTATCTCTTTATGCGTGTGGGGATATAACCAAACGGGGAAAAGACCCCATAGAGCATGAACCTGTTGTATCCAATCGCACCGTGTGGCACGATGCCAAAATGTTCACGTCCCTTTCCCACATTGATGCGATATATGTCCTTGTTTGGGAAGGCCCATCGCAAATCGGTCTGTTCCTGATTGTAAATAACTGTGTCAGTTTTTCGGCCATCAAGGGTGAGCAGGGCGGGCAGGATGCCCACTGCTTTTTCCAATGCCCTGTGCGCCGATTCCTGGTTGTTCGCAAAAGACCTGCCCACGGTGACATTGTTATGGTTTAATAAGAACAGATCTAAAAAAATAAAAATCACAGTCACGATACCGGGCCATTTTGAGTTTTTAAATCTGTTGTGACCGAGCAAAAGGATAAGAATAAACGAGATGGCCGCCAAAATAATCAGGTGAAGCATCCCCGCTGTTGATGTCAATTGCGCATACTGCGGTTGTGGGGCTTTTGGTAGAAAAGACAGACAGACCAAGACCAGCGCCGTGAGCGCAGTCATGTACACGAGCAGCGTCTTTGTTTTTTGCCCATTGATGCAAAGATCGTGCAACCCCTGTGCCGCCAAAAGAGCCACAAAGAAGTGAAAGACAAACGCAAACTGCATGATATCTCTAAACGAGGCAAAACCGGGAACGTAGTGGTAAAGAACGGAGTATAAGGGCGTCACGTTGCCCAGCGAAATGCACAGACTCAGGGCCGCCATAAAGATGAGATACAAGTTACTAACTTGACTTTGATGCCCCGAAGGAAATCCCCTTGGGGGACGCGGTTGAATTCCTTCATTTTGCGAGGAATGCACCCGCGCTCTGTCGACTTTGAAAATCCTACGCATGAACTTTCTTTTTTTGAGTTCGCCAAGCACACCCCATCCGGCAAGAATGATGGTAAGCACTCCCATGTAAAGATTCTGCTGGGAGATATCGATCCCCTTGTCCCAGTAAGGTGTTGTGACACCTCCAAAGTAATTGGGAATAAGCATTGTGATCAGGTGTCTCAAATTGAGACCGTGTCCCGAAGAAAACAAATCCTGCACTTCTTGTCTGTTGGAGTGCTGGATTAATTCCAGGGTTGGCACAAGCTGAATGGCCGCCAGCGTGACACCCAAGACAAAGAAGACAATGCCCAACTTGCACAAAGCGGCAAGGCCTGCGTGGGCTGGCACCGTGCAGGAATGGCTGCCGAAAGGAGCAGATGACACCTTCCAAGGTATTATTTTAGACCAAACCCAGGGGCCGACCCGCCCTTTTGTTATTGACGAAGCGACCTTGTAGATCCAGTGAATACCCAACATAAAACAGGAATAGTAGTAGGTCTGGGGGTGTCCCCCAAGGATGTGTAAGGCAAGGACAAAGGCCCCGGCCAAGGCATATTTGACACTGTTGTCTCTCATGGCCTTGTCGAAGAGCAGAAACAAAAGAGGAAACCACGCTGCTGTGACAACAAAATAGAAGTGTTCAAAGTGTCCCAGTTGATACCCCATCAACATGAATGAGATGCCCCCAACAAGGGAGGCAAGGCTGTTCAATTTTAAATGATGGTGACACAAGAGGTACATGGACAGCCCTGCGATCAAAAAATGAAAGACCTCAAATATATATATTGTAAAAGGAGTGAGATCACAGAAAAGGGACAGCAGGATTGTGAAAGGGTAAAACATCCCCGTGAGGGTATCGGCAAAGATGGGAAAGCCCGAAAAAAAAAGGGGGTTCCAGAGAGGAAAAATGCCGTTTTTAATGTAGTGCGCATTAAAGGCCAGAGAAGGGTAATTGTAGTCTGCAGCATCCCAGATCAATGTGATATCCTGGGTGATTAAACCTTTGTAAAAGAAAACAACGAGGAGTATGAGCAATAACAAAGTGACGCGGATGTTTTGTTTTAACATACAGTTTCGAAACAACCATGCATTAAAATATTGATAAACAAATTTCAATGACATAATCCGCATGAAGCGGAAAACACTACGCGGGCTGGCACCTCGTAAAATATTGTTGCTGAAACGCGTAGAAAAAACCTACTTAGGTTCTAAATTCGCCAAGCGCGCCGTGTTCAGGTAAAAACATCCTGAATTCCGCATGCCAAACTTTGTCGCAACCCGCAGACCTTGACAAATTGTAGCGTTGCCGGAAACGCAGGGGACCCATTAAGGTTTTAATTTGGTGGGGGCCCGACTGCTTGCAGTTGGGGGGTCCTCACAAATTTAAAACATTGATGGGTCTGCGTTGGAGGCTTAGCTACAATTTGTCAAGGTCGGAGGGTTGCGGAATTCAGGAACACATGAAAGCACAACCCCACAAACTCTTGATCATTGTCCCTGTCTACGAAGATTGGGAGTCCTTATCGGAGCTGGTTAAAGAAACTCAGGCCCTGGAGAACAACAACAAAATTCCCCCTGTTTTTTTTCTTGTTGTTAATGATGGTTCTGTACAGACACTTCCCACCAAGGAAATTTGCGAGAACCCTGCCATTTTCATACTTAATCTGGCCCGCAACAACGGACACCAGCGCGCCATTGCCATTGCCCTGGCCTATGCAGCCCATCACTTTCAACCAGAGGCCGTTGTGGTCATGGATGCCGACGGCGAAGACAAACCCGCTGACATCCCCAGTCTCATGGAGCAATTTGTTCAAACAGGTGGCCATCACGTTGTTTTTGCCCAAAGGGCCAAACGCAGCGAGTCCCTTGTCTTTCGCCTGTTCTATCAAATCTACAAAATCCTGTTTGTCCTTCTTACAGGCAAAACCATTTCATTTGGAAATTTTTTAATCATGCCCTTTAAAGAGGTAAAACGAATCACCCACATGGGAGAACTGTGGAACAGCCTTCCGGGGGCCATACTCAAATCATCTCTTCTGGTTGACACGGTTCCCCTCTCTCGCGGCAGGCGCTACCGCGGCAAAAGTAAAATGAATTTTGTAAGCCTCGTCGCGCACGGTCTTGGTGCCATATCTGTTCATATTGAGGTGGTGGCCATTCGTCTCCTGTTACTGACCCTGTTTTTTATCATCACATTTTTTATCAGCATTCTGGTTGTCATATTTATAAAGGTCTATTTTACCATCTCGCTCCCTGGCTGGGCATCCATTTTTGTCATGGGTCTGACCACGCTGCTTATTCAATCATTTGGTACCATTGCCGTGCTGATCTTTCTCACCCTCAACCACCGAACCCAGGCACAGGTCATTCCGTATCACGATTACAAAAAGTTTTTGCTCCAAGATTTGTGAGAATGAGTGTGCCAGGCAAAACTGGTGCAAGCGAACTGGTAAACAAAATCCAGTCTGACCAAAGGCTAGCCACCGGGTCAGCACGGTTGCATCGTATGACAAAACACAAATACATCATGTCCTTCACTACTGGCGGACTATTTTATAACGAGTCCATAAAAATTGTGTCCGTGTTTCTGCAAATACATGATTGGGATGCAGTCAGGGAAAAAGTGTTAATAGATAATTTGTTACAAACAAGGACAATCGCTGCTGCCAAAAGGATATGTAGGGAAATTGTTTTTAGACTTAGATTATTATCAGATGAGGAAATCAGATTGTTGGTTGAGGGTTCACGGCAAGATCAGGTGCAAGTATTGTGGGTAGCTGTTTGTCGTCGGTACAAACTGATCAAAGAATTCATGGTAGAAGTTGTGCGCGAAAAATATCTTGGCATGGATTATCAGCTCAAACACGAAGACTATGACAAATTTTATAATCGAAAAGCAGAGTGGAATGCGGGCTTAGAGCATCAAACAGCGGCCACACAAAAAAAACAAAGGCAGGTTCTGTTCAGAATGATGCAAGAGGCTGATCTGTTGACCAAGGATAACACGATTACTGGGCAAATATTTGCCCCAAGATTTGTTAAAGTGATGTCCAATAGTAAGCAGGAAATTGTAGACATGTTTCCGGTAAATGGTTCTGCTTTTCAAGGAGTGGCATGATAATAGACAAACAAAAACTGACACTGCCTGAGCGTTTTGAACATCTCAAAACATTGCTCAAAAGCCCAAAATTTTTAAACAAACAGGGTATAGGCAACGAGGTTCCTTTTTTTATATGTCCCTATAAGCCAAAAGAGGCCGTTGCGTTTTTTGCCAATCTTCTTGGGCCTCTGGTGATTGAATTAAGAAATAGCGGGATCAGGATACTTGAGATTGACCTGTATGATCTTGTTGTTAAAACACTACGCAGCAGATCTATTTGGGACACTGTCATTCAAAACGAAAGCCATTACACTAAAGAACAACTCAAAGAGCTGTTGCAGGGTGTATTGGACATTGAAAAGCACCTTGTTCCAGCCATCGCAGACAGGATGAAAAGTGAAGATTTTGACATCATGTTTTTGACTGGTGTGGGTGAAGTTTTTCCATACATACGTTCTCATAATGTGCTTAATAATTTACAAAAAGTGGCAAAAGAAAAACCCACTGTGATGTTTTTTCCTGGAGAATACACACAAAATGATGAAACAGGAGCCTCTCTGGATTTGTTTGGAAGATTGCATGATGACAAATATTACAGGGCTTTTAACATCTATCATTGCGATGCATAAAAAATGAGGAACATGACATGCAGATTAAAAACATTTTTTTAAAGCCGGTAGATCGTCCTATCGAGGGTGTCATTAAGGCGGATGACGACAAATGTCTGTATCAGGAGGTCGAAGAGTACGTTTTAACCAACGAGGTTGAAAAGCGGCTTGAACTGTTTTTGGAGGCCTACAACAACAATGACAATTCTAATGGTGTCTGGATCTCTGGCTTTTTTGGATCTGGTAAATCCCACTTGCTCAAAATGCTGGCCCTGCTTCTTGAAAATCGTAAGGTTGGAGAAAAAGACATCGTTGACCTGTTTTTAGAAAAATGTACCAACAACGAAATTCTTGCCGGTGATTTAAAAAGACTTACCAAAACCCCCTCCAAAAGCATTTTGTTTAACATTGACCAAAAGGCTGATGTTATCAGCAAGACACAGGTCGACGCCCTGCTTTCGGTGTTTGTAAAAGTTTTTGACGAAATGTGTGGCTACTACGGCAAACAGGGGCACATTGCCAGGTTTGAACGTGATCTCGACTCACGCAATCTTTATCAGCGTTTTAAAAACGCCTTTAAAGAAATTTCAACCCATGACTGGGAGACCGGTCGTGAGCAGGCCCTTATCGAGTCCCCGCAAATTGCACAAGCTTATGCCGCTGTGACGGGTGCTTCAAAGGAATCGGCCGATGGCATATTGGACAAGTATCGTCATGAATACAAGGTGTCCATCGAGGATTTTGCCGATAACGTCAAAAAATTTATTGATGCCCAGACGCCGGATTTTAGACTTAATTTTCTGGTGGATGAGGTCGGACAGTATATTGCCGGCAATATAAAACTGATGCTCAACTTGCAGACCATAGCAGAGACACTAGCCACAAAGTGTCGTGGACGAGCGTGGCTGATTGTGACTGCACAAGAGGATATGGATGCTGTGGTTGGTGAGATGAACAAACAGCAGCTCAACGATTTTACAAAAATCATGGCGAGATTTGCGTGCCGTATCAAGCTGACCAGTAAAAATGTGGATGAGGTTATCAAAACCAGACTACTGGCAAAAACAGATCCGGCTATTGATGGGTTGTCAAAAATTTATCATGAACAGCAAAACAATTTTAAGACACTTTTTGATTTTGTAGATGGTGCACAACATTATTCAAATTACAGAGACAGGGATGATTTTGTCCGTGCCTATCCTTTTGTATCCTATCAATTTACATTGTTTCAATCTTGTATCAAGGGCTTGTCAGAACACAATGCCTTTGAGGGCAAACATAGTTCGGTTGGCGAAAGATCCATGCTCAGTGTTTTTCAACAGGTGGCCATGCAGATCGTGTCGGGCCAGCTTGGGGAATTAGCCACTTTTGACCGTATGTTCGACGGTATTTGTAATTCACTCAAGTCCCAGATTCAACGGGCCATTGGGGTGGCCGACAAGCATCTAAACAATCCTTTTGCGGTCAGGATACTCAAGGCCCTTTTGCTTGTTAAGTACGTCAAAGAATACAGGGCGACACCAAGAAATTTGCGTGTGTTGATGCAGGACGCATTTACTTCAAACATCAAAAACACCGAAAAAAAGATCGAAGAAGCACTCGATCAACTGGAACAACAGACCTACATTCAAAGAAATGGCGATGTGTATGAGTACCTCACCGACGAAGAAAAGGACATTGAGCAGGAAATCAAGGATGCAGACATTGAATCATCTGACATCATAGATCGATTGCAGGACATGATCTTTGTGGATGTTCTCAAACAGTCAAAAATAAATCATGAGGCCAGCGGGTGGTCTTACAGCTTTTCAAAAAAACTGGATGGAAGGCTTTATGGACATGAACGTGAGTTGGCAATCAATGTCATTACCCCTTTTAATGACCTGGCAGACAAAACAGACACGTTGCGCATGCAATCCATGACAACCGATGAGCTGATGGTGGTGATGCCTTTAGACCCCAAGTTCATGAAAGACATCACCTTGTTCATGCAGACCGAAAAGTACATAAAACAAAAAAATTCCCTCACACAACAGGAGTCGATCAGAAGAATTTTACAGGACAAAAGCCAGCAAAACAACAGCAGACGGACAGGGCTTTTGCTAAGGCTAAAGGACCTGCTGGGACAATCGGCTCTTTTGGTCAGGGGAGGCAATGTCGAAAATGGGACCACAGACCCACAAACAAGGATCATCAAGGGCTTTCATGAACTGATCAACAAAATTTATCCTAACATGAGAATGCTGGGGGCAAACAGGTATTCAGAAGACAAAATAGCAAATTTTATTCGTGAAGACAGACTGCTCATAGGTACTCAGGTACTTGGTGAGGCCGAGACTGAAATGCTTAATTTGATTCAGGGTAACAACATGTCGGCGATCAAGACGACACTCAAGTCGTTTATAGACCGGTTTGAAAAAAAACCATACGGCTGGCCGTTGCCTGCCATTCAGTGTCTTTTGGCAAGGCTTTGTGTCATGGGCAAGGTCGATGCCCGTGTGGACAGCAATGCCCTTGAAGGCAGAGAGCTCGAAAATGCCCTTAAAAATACCCAGTCACATGGTAATGTTATTTTACATTACCAGGCCGACTTTACGCCATCACAGATCAGGCAGGTCAAAGAATATTACAAGGAGCTTTTTAACGAACCTGCTAAATCCTTGGAGGCAAAGGCCCTTGGCAAAGAGACGGCAGAGGCCGTTGCCAAGATGTGCGACGAATTGATGTTATTGATTATTGAAAAGGAGCAGTTTCCTTTTTTGGCGCAAATTGCCGAGCCATTAAATCTTTTAAAGACGGCCAAAGACAAAAATTATTCATACTATTTTACCGACTTTAAACCTGTGGCCGAGCGGTTGATTGATTGCTGTGGGGGTATCATTAACCCCATCAGACAATTTATGAATGGTCCTTTAAGGGAGATTTACGACCAGACCAAAACTTATTTGATGACACAGGAACACAATTTTGCACATGTCACTGGTGAAGAGGTTAATTGTCTACGCGAGCTTATAAACAGTCCCTTTTGTTACAAGGGCAATGGCATGCAGCAGGCCAAACAACTGTTAGAGGCCCTCAGACAAAAGATACAAGAAAAACTTAATGCAGAAACTAAACAGGCCGTTGGTCTTTTGCAACAATACAAAGATCAAGTGGTAGAAATGCCTTTATTTGCCGCCCTGCCCGATAACGAAAAGGCATTAGTCACAATGAAATTTGATAGTTTGATGGCCGACATTCAACAGACGGCACTGATTCCTGTAATCAAGGACATGGTGGCTCGTTTTCAGGATAACGAATATCTTAAAATTCTGTCACAACTTGAGCAGACAAAATCCTCTGGACCAGAACCAGCCCGCAATGCAGAGTATATCATGGGCAGATCAATAGCGGTTAAGTTTGAAAAGCCTGTTTTGATAACAGCAGAGGATGTAGAGGAATATGCGCTAAAATTCAAACAGGCGATGCTGAATGAGATCAGGGCAGGAAGAAGGATAAAAGTTTAAATGGATACAGGACTACTAAAAAAATTCGCACAATCAGCACGACGCCAGCTTATGGAACAGGTGTCTGTGCAGATAGACAGGGTCCTAAAGACCGATAGTGGCGAATTGCGTGAACGAGCCAAGGCTATCGAAGAACTCAAAAGACAGATTGCCACCAGTTCAAAACAGGCCGTCATAGAGCGTGTTGCCTACACATGGTTTAACCGGTTTTGTGCGCTCAGGTTCATGGATGTAAACGGCTACACCAAGGTCAGGGTTGTTTCGCCCACCGAGGGTTTTACACTGCCCGAAATTCTTGCCGAGGCCAAACAGGGGCACATTGACGAGACCATCAGATCAGCTGTGAATGAAAAAAATGTGTCTGACCTGTTGACGGGCAGAGTGTCGTCTCGTGATGCCCAGTCAGAGGTCTACCAACAGCTCTTGGTTGCGGCCTGCAATTATTATCATTCAGTTATGCCTTTTTTGTTTGAGCGGATTGATGATTATACAGAGCTTCTGATGCCAGAGGATTTGCTGTCGGACAGTTCAATTCTTACCGCTACGCGGGAAGCTCTTACGTTCGATGCATGCAAAGATGTTGAGGTAATAGGCTGGCTCTATCAGTTTTATATTTCGGAGCGAAAGGACGAGGTCATGGCCCGCAAGAGTGCCGTGCCTACCGAGGACATTCCCGCAGTTACCCAACTTTTTACTCCTCACTGGATCGTTAGCTATCTTGTCGAAAACTCTCTCGGTCGGCTCTGGTTATTGAATCGTCCAAACTCTAGGCTGCGTGAACACATGCCCTACTACATCGAGGGAGAACCCGAGACCGACTTTCTCAAAATCACCAAACCCGAAGAAATCCGCCTGTGCGATCCCGCCTGCGGAAGCGGGCACATGCTTACATACGCTTTTGATTTACTTACATTGATTTATGAAGAGGAAGGCTACGCGCCCACCGAGATCCCCGCCCTTATCCTGCGACACAATTTATACGGGCTCGAAATTTGCCCCCGCGCCGCCCAGCTCGCTCAGCTGGCCCTCATCTTCAAGGCGCGAGAAAAGTCCCGTCGATTTTTTGAGTCTGAACACATTGTTAGGCCAAACATCATTGAACTATGTAATGTGTGTTTTACAGAGAACGAGCTAAAGGATTATGTGAAGGAACTTGATTTGGGCGCGCTCTTTGATCAGCCAGTAATCGATCTGTTGCATCAATTTAAGGAGGCGAAGAACTTTGGATCGCTCATCCAGCCGTGTCTGGCAGAACAGGCCATTGCCGACGTTCGCCGCGCCATTGAGGCGAAGGATGTTGGTGGCCAGCTATTTCTACATGACACGCACATCAAAGTTCAGCGCGTACTCGCACAAGCTGAGGCACTCACACAGAGGTATCACGTTGTCGTGGCCAATCCGCCGTATATGGGTCGCAATGCGATGAACGCACAAATGCGAGTTCACGCCGACGAGGCTTTCCCCAATGCAAAACTCGATCTCTACGCGATGTTCATTGAGAGGAATCGCCAACTCGCTGTGCGCGGTGGTTTTTTCGCCATGATTACCATGCATAGCTGGATGTTTCTTGGATCATTCAAGGCATTGAGATCATCGTTGGTAGCTGAGGAAAGCCTTCGAGGCGCGCTTCACTTGGGGCCGCGTGCTTTTGATAGCATCGGTGGTGAGGTAGTGCAGACTGTTGCCTTCGTATTTCAACACTTTCCGTCATACGACTCGGCAGCGACGATTTTGCGACTCGTTGATGGCGGGAGTGAGCGGGAGAAAGTTGAGCTGCTTATTTCCACCCTCGCGAATCCGAAGAGTCCGCTACGCTATACGACAAAACCAGGTAGCTTTTCAGATTTCCCTGATAGCGTGTTTGGTTACTGGTTGAGCAACCGCGCACGAGAAGCTTTCAAAAATGGAAAGCCGCTCGCGTCTATTGCCAAGCCTCGCCAAGGTCTCGCAACTACAAACAACAGCATGTTCCTGCGATTCTGGCACGAGGCGCCCATTGGTAACGTGAAGTTCGACTCCGCGGACATGAAGGAGTGCGTTTCATCACGGGCTCGGTGGTATCCAGTGAATAAGGGAGGCACATTCCGTCGATGGTATGGCAACCACGACTACTTGGTTGATTTCTCCAACGGTGGGAAAGCGATTTGTGACTATATCGACAACACTCCGGGTGTCAGAGTTAAATCGTCCGGCAGAGTCATTAATAGGGAGTTCTATTTCCGCGAAGGAATAACGTGGTCTTCTTTGGGAACATCGTTTTTAGCAATGCGGTATTCGCCCCCGGGACGAATTTTCGAGACCAAGTGTTCAACTTGTTTTTTTGAGTCTCACGAGACCCTACTTGAAACACTCGGCTTTACAAACTCGGTGTTGGTAAATCCCTACATCGCCATTTTGGCTCCAACATTGGATTTTCATGAAGGGCCAGTGGGAAGTCTTCCAATCATTTGCACTGGGCGAGAGGAGATTCCTCACAACGTAAAACAATGCATCGCACTCGCTCGCGCTGACTGGGACAACTTCGAAACCTCGTGGGACTTTCGCGACCAGCCGTTGCTGCGGCCGGGGCTGAAGGGAGCGACGCTGGAAGAGAGTTGGCGGAATTGGGAGGCGCAGAGCACCGCTGCAATCCGCCAGATGCAGGAATTGGAGACAGAAAATAACAGGCTCTTCATTACCGCCTACGGCCTCGAAGGCGAGTTGCAGCCCGAAGTACCAGAAGATCAAATTACTCTTGCCAGAGCCGAAGTGAAAAAGGATATGGCCGCCTTCCTTTCCTATGCCGTCGGCTGCATGCTGGGCCGCTATTCATTGGATAAACCCGGCCTGATCCTTGCCAACAAAGGCGAAACGCTTGAAGACTATCTTAAAATTATTTTCAAACCAACTTTCACGCCAGACAAAGATAATGTGATCCCCATAGTGGATGGTGATTGGTTTACGGATGACATCGTTGCACGTTTTAAAGAGTTTTTGCGCATCACGTTTGGTGATGAACACTATCAGGAAAATATAGATTTTGTTGAAACAGCTATTGGCAAAGACCTGCGCAATTACTTTTTTAAAGATTTTTATAAAGACCACATCAAAACCTACAAAAAACGTCCCATTTATTGGATGTTCACCAGCCCCAACAGCAGTTTTAATGCCCTGATCTACATGCACCGGTATCGTCCCGATACCGTGAGTGTTGTCCTCAACGATTATTTGCGAGAATATCGCACAAAACTAGAAGCCTACAAGGCCAGCCAGGAGCAAGTCAGTATTAGTGCTGCATCAACGGCTGGTGAAAAAACCAAGGCCCTCAAAGAAATCGAAAAGCTCCGTAAGGTGATTCAGGAACTGGATGCTTATGAAAGAGACATCTTATACCCACTGGCCGCACAACAACTGGCGATTGATCTGGATGATGGTGTTAAGGTCAATTATGTAAAGTTTGGTAGGGCCCTGAAGAAAATACCGGGGTTGGATGAAACAGAAGAATAATATTTGAAAGTGTATATTTGTAAGAGGAGTTTATGGTTAAAGCAAAACACAAACTAGAGTTTGAAAAGCTGGTTGAGTTGTTTGAGCAGACACAGAGCGAATTGCAAAATCAGGCGGCTCGTTCAATTGATATTGTGTTGGTTGTTCGTAACTGGTTATTTGGTTGGTATATTGTGGAGTATGAACAAGGAGGAGCTGAACGGGCTCAGTTGTATGGAAAAGCGTTGATAGAACAGCTCTCCGCAAGACTGGAAAACCAAGGAATAAAAGGGATTTCGCCTACCAATTTGAGGAAATGCAGGGAATTTTATCAGGCTTATGATGAGATTCAACAGGCACTGCCTGTTAAATCTATTATTCCCAAAATAGATGACCAAAAGATTCGACAGGTATTGCCTGTCAAATCTTTTCAAATGATACACCAGCCTGAAATTTTACAGACGGTGGCTACAAAATTGGCAAGTCACTTTGTGCTGGGCTGGACGCACTATGTAGCTTTACTCGCGGTCAAAAATACAGAAGAACGCCGTTTTTATGAACTGGAAGCGGCTAAAAATGGTTGGGGCTATAGGGAGCTGGAGCGGCAAATCAATTCGGCACTCTATGAACGGCTGGCACTCAGCCGCGATAAAGAGGAAGTTAAGAGATTGTCCACTCATGGTCAGGTTGTAGAAAAGCCCAGTGATGTGATTAAGAGTCCCTATATTCTTGAATTTACCGGATTAGAAGAGCAAAAATCATACAGTGAGCATGATCTGGAGACTGCGCTGATTGACAAGATTGAGCACTTTCTTTTGGAGTTGGGGAAAGGCTTCCTTTTTGAGTCGCGTCAAAAACGGTTTACCTTCGATAACCGTCACTTCTATGTGGATTTGGTCTTTTATAATCGTCTGCTGCACTCGTATGTCATTATTGACCTCAAGATTGGTGATCTGAAGCATCAGGATCTTGGCCAGATGCAGATGTATGTGAACTACTTTGATCGCTTTGTAAAAACAGAGGATGAAAAACCGACGGTTGGTATTCTGCTTTGTCTGACCAAAAGTGATGAGTTGGTTGAACTAACCCTTCCCAAAAACTCAAATATTTACGCATCCGAATATCAACTCTATCTACCTTCCAAAGAACAACTAAAAAAACAAATGGAAGAAGCACAACGGGATTGGGAGGCTCATCATGAATGACGGAATGACAAAGATTTGCCTGATTTGGAAAAGATGGATTGGAATATGGTTTATGAAAAATATTGGGCAGACAATATGATGATGAAGTTGTCCCACAGCCTGTGGGACAACTGCTGTGGGGCACAGCAAGGGAAATGGTGGTTCGGTAGAAAGTTCGGTGGAAAACGAAAAAACAATGTTATAACAGACGCTTGTAACACCGCCGCAGTTGGTCTCAGAAAAGGGGAAAAATGGAAAGTAAAATGATCCATAACATCACGCAGGCGCTCGAAAGGCGGTTTGAAAAACATCGCATTGTCTTTTGGTACGACGACAAAGAAGAATGTTGTGACTTGTTTGAATCACTCAGTCTGCCCGACGTGACAAAAAAGATCATTGCCAACAACGAATTTGGTCTCAAATATACCATTCTCAAAGAATACCCACAAAAAAAGTTTTTGTTATACAAAAAAGGACCGCGCCCCAGTGATCTTGACGACTGGCTGTTAGATATTCTTCTTGCCAACGAAGAATTCAAAACCGATCAGGCATCTTTCTGGCTTGATGAGTTAGGATTGGATGACAGTTATGCTGATTTGGTCAGAGACCACGCCTGTTTTTTTGACGATTTCAAAAGGGTTAACGAATTAAAATCACAAATGGTGGGGACTGAAGAGTCGTATCAAGATCTGCAAATCAAGATGATGGCTGTTTGCGTGCAGACAGATGATGTTTTAGTGGATAGTGTTGTTCAAGCCCTGCTGAACGAATTGGCCCAGAACAAAAGTGAATTCATTGACCTGGTCACTCAATGCTCCTTGGACAAAATATTATATCAGGTCCTCAAACAAAGGTATGCCTATCAATCAACATCGCCCGGTGTTAAAGACTTTGCCATCATGCTTTTTGGGTCTTGTTTTTCAATGAGCGTTGGCATGACTGGCAAGCTCAATCAGGACGCCATGGCCCTGTTTAGACAATGGAAAAATAATGTAAAAAGTCAGGATGCCTTTGTAACCTTGTCTGGGGAGTATGAAAAGATTCTCGGTGTTGAAACTCAAATGCGCAATATAGATTATAAGGATATTGTTCATGTTGATTATTTTGAGGTCGTTGATGGCAAAATTCTCAAGGCCCTTGTTGATGGCAGCATAAAGCAGACCATGATGCCAACCGAGTGTCAGGAGATTGTTCGGCGGCGTCTGGGGGGTTTTAGGTTTAAAGAACATTATGTTTATCTGTATAAAGCGATTGATGTGGCCAGCCAGTTCATGTCCATTTTGGAAGCTACGGATTTGCACATGAGCGATATGGCTGATGGCGTGTCACGGTATGCCAAGACATGGTACAGGGTGGATCAGCTCTATCGTCAATTTATTTATAATATTAACAAGTCAGGCCAGATCACAATTGTTCAGGACCTGGTCAATAAGGTAGAGAATCTCTATTCAAACAAATATCTGCTGACTCTTAATGACAGATGGCAGGAGGTGCTGGACAAGACACCCAAATGGACTGGCGGAGGCGCAACATCGCAGGCCAAATTTTTTGATCATGTCATAAAAGGCAGCTATTTTGCCAAAAACAAAAAAGTTTATGTCATCATATCAGATGCCCTGCGCTACGAGATTGGCGATGAACTGGCCATGAGAATACGGCAGGAAGACAAATTTGAGGCAGAGACAGGTCCAATGTTGACCCTGCTCCCTTCTACGACGGCCATTGGCATGGCTGCACTGCTCCCCAATGTTCAAATAGAAATTATTGGTGAGACTGGCGATGTCTTGGTTGATGGCATGAGTACACAGGGTTCAAACAACAGACTTAAAGTGCTGCAAGTAAAACTGGGTGAAAGTGCCAGGGTTGTTTTGGCCAGTGATTTTGTGAATTTTACCAAAGAAGAAAGCCGAAATCTTGTGAGAGACTTTAACGCGGTATATATCTATCACAATCATATTGATGCTACGGGCGATAAACGAGACTCAGAACACAGGGTATTTGATGCGGTCGAGGATTCGATAACCGAAATCATCAAAATAATAAAAAAACTCACCAACGCCAATGCCACAAATGTTGTGGTTACGGCGGATCATGGTTTTATTTATCAAAACCAGACAACCGATGAGAGTGACTTTGCCGAAGCCGAGGCCAGAGGTGTCCAAATATATAAAACTGACAGGAGATATATACTGGGCAAAGGCTTAGACGAACAAAAGGGACTTAAAAAATATCTGGCGGGGTATTTTGGCCTCAAGGGAGATCTTGAGATTCAAGTGCCAAAATCAATCAACAGGCTACGCCAAAAAGGATCGGGTAGTCGCTATGTTCATGGGGGAAGCTCATTGCAGGAAATTGTCGTGCCCGTGGTCAAGATTAACAAAACAAGACAAGAGGATGTTGAGCTGGTTGATGTTGAAATCATACGGGGCAGTACAAGCCTCATTACATCTGGGCAGTTGGCCGTTGTGTTTTATCAGACGAGATCAGTGATAGAAAAGACCCAGCCGCGTGAACTTAGGGCGGGTATTTATTCATCCACTGGTGTTTTGGTTTCTGACCAGCATCATCTGGTGTTTAACAGTGCATCAGAATTGGGCCGTGAACGTGAGACACAGGTGCAGTTTATAATGACCAAAGAGGCCAACAACTTTAATAATCAAGAGGTGATTCTTAAACTCGAAAAACAAGAAAAAGAAACATCACATTATACTAAATACAAATCCGTTTGTTATACGATTCGCAGATCAATAACATCGGATTTTGATTTTTAACGGGAGTTTGGACATGAATCAACTCGACAAAAAAATAAACCAACAGTTCCCAGGGCTCGTGGTTCGTAAAGACTTGGTCAAGATTGTCAAGGGCAATGCCATTGTGCCGACTTACGTCTTGGAATATCTGCTGGGACAGTATTGTGCCACAGACGATGATGCCACAATTAAGACAGGAATAGAAACGGTAAAAGAAATCTTAAGAAAACATTTTGTACATCGTAACGAGGCCATGTCTGTCAGGTCCACTATCAAAGAAAAAGGGAGATACAAGGTCATTGATAAAATCAGTGTTATATTAAATGACAAGGCTGATGTCTATGAGGCGAGTTTCTCCAATTTGGGTGTTAACAAGGTACTGGTTTCTACAGAAACAGTCAAAAAGAATCCCAAGCTACTGGTGAGTGGTATCTGGTGTTTGGCAGACCTTGAATACACTCACTCAGAGGATGCAAAGGCCTGTCCGTGGATACTGGATACACTCAAGCCCATACAGTTATCCAAGTTTGATTATGATGCCTATATTCAGACGCGCAAACAATTTACAACAACCGAGTGGGTTGATTTACTGATTCAGAGCATGGGTTTCAATCCAGACAAGTTTGATGAACGTGGCAAACTCATACAGTTATTGCGTTTGGTGCCTTATTGTGAGCGCAATTACAATCTCATTGAATTGGGGCCAAAAGGGACCGGCAAATCGCATATCTATGCAGAATTTTCTCCACACGGGATACTAATTTCGGGAGGAGAGGTCACGGTAGCAAAACTGTTTGTAAATAATTCAAACGGCAAGATAGGTCTGGTTGGTTATTGGGACACCGTGGCCTTTGATGAATTTGCGGGGCGCAAAAAAACAGCAAACAAGGCCCTGGTTGACATCATGAAAAACTACATGGCCAACAAATCGTTTTCGAGAGGTATTGAAACGCTTGGTGCAGAGGCCTCGATGGTATTTATAGGTAACACCCAGAACAGTGTGCCTCATATGCTTAAACATTCTGACTTGTTTGATGAGTTGCCAGAACAGTATCACGATTCCGCGTTTTTGGATCGCATTCATTATTATATCCCCGGATGGGAAGTGGATATCATCAGGGGTGAAATGTTTTCGAGCGGATACGGTTTTATTGTTGATTATTTGGCCGAAATACTCAGGACCTTTAGAAATCACGATTTTTCACAAAAATATACAAGTCACTTTACGCTATCCAGCGATATATCTACCCGCGACAGGGACGGCATTAATAAAACATTCTCTGGCTTGATGAAGGTTTTATTTCCGCATGAAGAAGCAACAAAGGATGAGATCGAATTCCTCCTGCAATTTGCCATTGAGGGACGCAAGAGGGTCAAGGATCAGTTGTTTAGAATTGATCCCACATATACCGAGGTCAGATTTTCATATACTGACCAGTCTAGTAAAGAAATTCTCACCAAGACAAAAGAAGAAGAGCTTTACCCTGATATTTACTGGAATAAGGCCAGTAAGGCTGTTGGTTTTAAAAAAGAAATTACAAACCTGCCAGAGCCACCGAAGGTTGTAAACCAGAGTGGCGTTGTGGGGGCTGATGACACAACAGGATCCGTGGAGGTTTTTGAGGGGTATGAGTTAATCACCGAACTCCTCTCTGCTGGTATGGCAGAGGTCTACAAGGCAAAAAGACAGGACGAGGATGGATACGTTCTTGTTAAAAGGGTCAAGACAGGCTCATGTAATCAGGAAGCCTTAGAGCGAGAGATGTGTATTTATGACAAATTGATGAGGACCAAAAATAAGTATTTTGTGGAAATACGGAATCGGATACGAACCGATGATTACATTGGCATTGTAACTGATTTTCTTGAAGGTGGTGATCTTGAGCAATATGTTCAACGTAAAAATAACGGCAAAGGTCTTGAAGTATCCGAGGCAAAAAGAATTGGGATCAATGTCGCTGAAGCCATTCGCGAGATCCATGCCCAAGACATTGTCCACAGGGATCTTAAACCGGCCAATATTCTCTACGCGGTTCAAGATGACATTTGGAAACTGACTGATTTTGGCATTTCAAAAAATTTATCGCGGCTGATGACTCAAAAAACATTTCAAAAGGCGGGTACGTTGGGCTACACGGCACCCGAACAGTTTGAGGGTGTGCAGGCTATGCCCTCTGCCGACATTTACTCGTTTGGGAAGATGCTGGTCTATTTGCTGACAGGGCAGACAGATCCAGATCTAGTACCCTACCCGAAATGGAAAGCGATTATTACGGCTTGTGTGGATGTGGCCCCTGATAAGAGGCCGAGTATTGGGGGTGTGATTGTAAAGTTGGGCGAGGTTGTTTCATGAAAATCACTCTTGTAGAAATCGCATCAAACCGAAAGGAGTGCATCAATAAAGATTTCATGGCCGGTTTTGGCTGGGCCTTTAATGCCGGGGAATCCGTTCCTGCAAGACTGATCAACATGGTTAAAAAACATGGCGAGCGTATTCCCCTGATGAGTTTTGGATACCTTGCCAGCATCTTTTTAAAAGCCGGTCATCAAGTCTGTTTTGCCATGGACCCCTCACGGATCACAGGGCAGGACCTCGTGCTTATTCAATCCTCGATGGTGGATTACAAAAACGAGGTCAAAGCCGCACAAATTTTAAAAAAAACAAATTCTGCTGTTGGTTTTATTGGCACCTTTTCTACGTACAAACCAGAACTCTTTCTTGAACACGCCGATTTTGTAATTACAGGCGAACCGGAACAATGGGCTCAAACCATTGCCGCAACGGAACATGTCTCTCTCAAGGGTGTGCTGCATTCAGAGCCCATCATGGATCTGGACACCCTGCCCTTTCCCTGTTGGGACATTTTTCCCTGGAGAGAATTTTCATACATCCCGGCCATTCGCCACAAGCCTTTCTTTCCTATTCTCGCAAGCAGGGGATGTCTCTTTCACTGCAAGTATTGTCCCTATCCCGCATTTTATGACTATCGCAAACGAGGGGTCGACGCTGTGATCGAAGAGATCCAGCACCTGCAAAAACACCATCAGATGCAGGGCTTTCTTTTTCGAGACCCTCTCTTTACAGCAGACCAAAATCGCACCCATACCTTCCTTGATACCCTTTTGAAAAAAAATATCAAAGCGGTGTGGGCCTGCGAAACGCGGCTTGATTTTTTAAATCCGCCACTTTTGGATCGCATGTATCAGGCAGGTTGTCGTGTGATCAATGTGGGGATCGAATCCTCCAGCGATGCCCTTTTAAAAAAGACAAACCGCAAAACAATCAACACAGACAAACAACAAACAATCATCACCTATGCCGACAAAATCGGGATCCGTATCACCGCTTTTTATATTTTGGGACTTCCGGGAGAAACACCCCAGTCTATCCTCCAGACATGTGCCTATGCAAAAAAACTCAACACACATGTGGCCCAGTTTTTTATCAACACGCCATTTCCGGGGACCGAGGAGTACGAAGAACAAAAAAACAATTTGATAGAGACAGACTGGGAAAGGTTTGACTGCTACACCCCTGTTTTACACAGCGCCACACTGCCCCCGCAGAAACTGCTCAAACTCAAAGAATACGCCTTTGTTTCTTACTACTACCGGTGGTCCTACCTTGTGGCCTTTGTAAGACGCGTCATACGGGCACTTATTAAAGGGTAAGGCAGGAGTTTTTACCCTCACTTAAGCAATCTCTCAAAATAAGCAATGGTCTCCTGTAATCCGTCTTTTAATGCAACGACAGGGTGCCAATCTAATAACTCTCTGGCCTTTGTGATATCGGGTCTTCTCCTGACAGGATCATCCGTTGGCAATGATTTATGAACAATCTTTGATTTGGAGTGTGTCATCGCTATGATCTGCTCTGCCAATGCGATGATGGTTGTCTCGACTGGATTTCCCAGGTTGATGGGACCGGTGATATTCTTGTCCGTACTCATGAATTTAACAAGGGCCCCCACGAGATCATCAACATAACAAAACGATCTGGTTTGTGCCCCATCACCATACACAGTGATGTTCTCTCCCTTAAGGGCCTGCACGATAAAGTTGCTGACAACCCTCCCATCGTTGGGGTGCATGTGAGGCCCGTACGTGTTGAATATCCTGGCCACCTTGATGGGAATGCCCCGCTGACGATAGTTGTCAAAAAACAGGGTTTCTGCGCATCTTTTGCCCTCATCGTAACACGAACGCACGCCGATGGGATTGACATTACCCCAGTAGCTCTCTTGTTGTGGGTGTGTTGTTGGATCGCCATACACTTCACTCGTTGAGGCCTGAAGTATCCTGGCCCCGGTCCTGCGGGCCAACCCCAGCATGTTGATGGCGCCATGCACATTTGTCTTTGTGGTCTGCACAGGGTCTCTTTGATAGTGAATGGGTGAAGCGGGGCAGGCGAGATTATAGATTTCATCGACTTCGATATACAGCGGAAAACAGATATCGTGTCTGAGTAACTCAAAATAAGGGTATTGTTTTAACGGCAGGATATTTTTTTTGGAGCCCGTATAAAAATTATCGACACAGATCACATCGTGAGATTGTTTTAACAAGCTGTGACAGAGATGTGAACCAATAAAACCGGCTCCGCCGGTGACCAGTATTCTTTTTGTCTCAGTCATAAACGCACCTTTTTATTTTGCCATGGCGAAACAACAAGGGGACTGACGCTATGCCAGATGAGGATGAAAGTCGAGGCATTTTGCGGTCTGTTCAGGGCTTCGTAGTTCGGGACCATAACTCGCTACATTCATTTAAATTCAATTAAAAACTGGCCAAATGTTTTGCCTTGTGGTAGGCAATCCGTAAATTGGGGTGTTTTTTTTGGAAGAATCATGTC
>JADGCS010000003.1 GCA_015228875.1 Deltaproteobacteria bacterium
ATCGCCTGGGTCACACCTTCTGGAAATTGTGCCACATAACGATTGCCCAGTTCGTCCTCCAAAACCTCTGCCCTGTACTCGGTAACATGCACCTTGATGTTTACATCAACGACCTGTCGGCTCTCGAACCCTGCCGGTGTGTATAGCCTTCCCGCTGGAATCGTTCGCCTGTCGATCACGATATCCTCGACAGCATGAGGTTTGTCCGTCTTTTCAAGCGTGCATCCTTTGTGCCCCTTTTGGCCTCCCTGCTTTCGTTTTTGCAATTCACCAGCACTCTTTTTCTTGCGGGGACGATTTGGATCCTGTGAAGGAGGGATACTGCTGTTCTTGCTGTTGAGACCCAAGCGATTGGCCAAAATTGTAACCAAAAGAATGAGCACTTCAACAACAGCTTTGAACGCTGGTGACAAAGCCTTTTCTTCTTCAAGAATAAGTCTGGCTCTCTCCAAAGTTTTATTAACATCGATGATTTCAACAACCATGGTTTCTTATACCACAGGTTTTGAAAACAGCTTTTTTGATTTCAGGATGGCTTTAAAGAGAAAGAAAAATGCGAGACGGTCGTATCGTCCAGAAGAATCTTTTCTCTCTATGCAGAGGCATAGCGGACGCGTGGGTATGTTTTTTTTTGATAGGGGCCGAAAAAAATTTTTAGAGAATTTTTTCAAAAATATGGTGTCAAACTTTTTTTTATTTTTTTAAAAAAAAATTTGAAGAAAAATAAAATGGAACCAATTTGGCGACTGTGGATAAGGGGATCCTTAATAATCCCCTTATCCACAGGCGCACGAGATGGTCAGTTCTTTAAATAAAATGCTGACCAGTTACAATTATTTTTGTATTTAAAATCCGTAACAATTTACCCCGATGTAAATAAACTATCACTATCAACACGTCTTTATTGTTCATTTACTGCAACATTATGTTGATACTCATCAAATAAAGTATCATCCTCAGGGATTGGCTCTCCATCACCGTCCGGGTTAGTATCATATACCAAGGAGAAAACCTTGTCGTCCAAGGTGTTATCCACACAAAAACCAAGTCTATACTTTTCTGTCGCGAATCCCGATAGATTGACATACATATTGGCCTCAGGTCTCTCTCCTTCATCGTTCTCCATGTTTTCTTTATTGGCAGCCATGTTGATGCGATTGTATGTTATATCGCTTGCCAGCATAATATTGGGATAAAAAGAATGATGTGAGTGAAATGCCAGAATGGCATGATGGATCTCGTGGTCCCAGGATTTCCATCCCTCAATATGATGTGTTTTTTTGATGATCATTGTTTAGCTCCAATTTTATGATTTAGCCCCTTGCTTGCAAAAAATCGATATTTAGTAATTTAAGTTTGGTTGTTTCATCACCAAGCGTAATATTCCAACGCATCTCCATAAAAGAGAGTAATTCTAAACTGCGACTTTTAATTTGTTCTGATGTCCATTCTTGATATTTTTCTGCAACACGGTTTTCAGAATATGATCCATTAAAATAACCGCGTGCAGTATCATTGTCAGCGCGTTTTTCTGAGTAACAATAATTTTGAAGACTACTATTTTTGGGTTGAGAAAGTGCCAGTAGATTACCAAGTGTATTTGTCAATGCAGACAATTCAACAGAAGAATACTTGTTAAAGGAATCTATCCAGCACTGTTTATCTGGTGTCTGCGGAAGTATATGTTCAATGCTTACAGTGTCTTCTGAGTTTATAAACTTATTCCATAATATTTTTTGTGTTTTATTTTTTGACTGTTCAAACAAATGTTGTTCGTATTCGTAAAGAAAATATCGAATTCCGCGCCACCCGTAAAAACCATCTTTAGAACCATATTTGAACTTGTTTGAAATAAAATCTTGAAACACATTTAGCTTAAATGTTCCATCCTCGTTAAATGTATATTCAAGGCGTTCACTTAATGAACTAACGATTGTGGCAATATCGATTTTACCATAATACAAGTCCTTACTTGCATTATAAAACTCACTGCTTCTGTAGTTGCCCCTAGCCTGAGACAAACGAAAGGCAACAAAGATAAATCTCTCAATAGCTTTAAACAGTTCTATTCTTTGATCTGGTGTTACATTATGAGTTACAAACGAACTCATTATCAACGGCCTGAAATAGCCGATTCCAATGCGATTCAGACAATCCAACCATTTTTGTTCTTCAGGTGTACAGTCTGATAGTAAGGGGTTGAATGTTTTAAACCACTGGCTGGAGGATTCCTGGATGCTTTTTGCATAATCAGAAACAGCCTGAATTGGCAGAACGGATTGTGTCGTTGTTTTCTGTTCTCCGTTATGTGTACTTTCATCATCAACTAAGTCGTCATCTGAAACGTCACGAATTTCTTTAGCGTCCTGAATGTCTAACGTAACAGGTACTTGTTTAAGAACTTTTTTTGGTGAAAATTGTTCGTCCAGTAAAAAATGTATGTAATCATCGCCTGCCTTGCGACTGTATTTGAAGTACATAATCCAATGAGCCTTTAAAAAATCATCATCATTGAGTGGATTGAATTTATTCTTTCCGAGTTGATAATAAACATCTTTCCATGAATTATTAATTCGCTTGCGAAGTTCATCTTTTTCTTTATCGTCTTCACGATACAAAGTAGTAAGATAGATCAGTCTGTTTTTCAGGAGTTCTAAATCACTTAGCTTTTTACCTCGGTTATTCATGGTTTCAAAAGCAACAAAAACATCGACATCATTTTGAATAACATACTCATTGAAAAGCAGATTTTGGGTAACCTTTTTATAGATTGTTGCAAGTTTTTGATGGCGATCATTTTCGTTGAACACACGAAGATTATCCCTGAAAAACTTTTTAGCGTTTTCTAAGTTTTGCGTGTATAGCGTTTCTTGATATTGGTTACTTGAAGACGCCTCACCAAATATCTTTGTTTTTAAAAATTCATAACTGGGATTATCTTTTTCATAACCAAAAATGTACGAACGGAGGATGCTATTGCTCCTCTGGATAAAGATGAAATCTTTTCTGATTTCACTTAATTTAGCATCACAGATTTCGTAATCTTCTTTGTTTTGGTGAATGTTTTGAGGTAATTCAAGCGCTTCTTCAAGAATTGCCTGAATCAGAATAATGCAAGTAGTGAGGCGCTGCTGACCATCAACGACAAAAAAAGGATTGTAGCCTTTGTTTTCGATGATCCACGAGTCTTCTTCCCAAGTAGCCCATTCTGTTTTTGGTGCTTCTTCGAGAGAAAGTACCCCTGTATAGTGGTTTTTTCCTTCTTCTAATGTATTTATATCTTCCCAAAAATCTGTAAGCTGACGCAGTTGCCATGCGTAGCCACGTTGGTAATCGGGGATACGAAAGAGTTTCTTCTTAAAAATTGTATCTATGTTTGTAAGTTGTTGCATTAAATTGACTCCATTTTTACTTCTTTATTTGAATTTTAAACAGCCTGTTTTTTTTATCTGTTTGATTCTATTTTTAACTGTCTTACAGCTTCTTTAAATCTTTCATTTTCTAATTTATCTAAAATTTTTTCATACTCAATATGTGCATTTAAAATATGCACCCCCAACCCTAAACCTGCTTTTTGCATATCAACACAAATGGACAAACGGGGTCCCTTGCCTTGCAAAAAAACAGGATTTAAGAGTAAACCCCGCCCATCTTTTTAATATCTTTAATTATCTCTTCTCTAAGACTTTGTGGTTCCACCACCTCGACATGCTCACAAAACCCCATGAGCCAGGTCTTGATCTCGCGGGTGCCGGCAACGGGGATGGTGAGTTTAACGCGCCCGCCGGTTAAGGTTTCGATCCTTTGATGGGGGTGCCAGATGCGCTCTTGGATAAAGGGGCTGACTGCGTTGTCAAAGACGGCAACCACCGTGACGATATCGTCTTTAAAAATTCCAAACGATTCTTTAAAATAATCTGCCGCGTTGAAATTTTTTGGGAGACTAAAGCTGCTATCAAGTTTTATGGCCTTGCGGATGCGCTCGACATTAAAGGTTCGGAGCTCCCTAGATAAAAAGTCCTTCGCCACCACATAAATGGCCCCATGATAATAATAAAGACAGTAAGGCTCAATCTTGCGGATTGTGGTGCGTTTGCTGGAGTACGAAAAATATTTTATTTTTATTGGTCTGCGGTCACAAATGGCGTTGTTGACGATTTGGACAATGATTTTAGAACTTGTGTAATCTACTTTTTGAGCAATGCGAGTCCTAAAAGATTTTTCTAACCTGTCACAAAAGGCCTTGGCCTGCTCGGGGATACCGTTTTCTATCTTGTTGATGAGCCTTCTAAAGGGAACTTCAAAGCCAGTCCCTTCGAGCGGTGCCAAAAAGTCCTTAAAAAAATACAGACTCATGAGCTCCGCCGGCGCAAAGGGGACGTCAAATTCTTCTTTGTAGCCCTGCATGAGCTTAAAACGCTTTTTGCCCTGATCATCTTTGTGCTCTACCAGCGGAAACAGAGAGTTTTCTAAAAAACACAAATCCCTGCGAATCGTTTTAGTGCTGGTTTTAAACTCGCTCGCTAAATCATTAATTGCAACACCCTGCCTTGATGTGTAGAGCTTGTTTAAGATGACTAATGTTCGAGAAAGTTGATCACCTCTGGCCATGGTAAATCTCCCTAACACCTCCCCTGCCACAACCCCTGCCTTTTTTCCAGAATTATACAGAGGCACTTTAATTCAGTTCGCAAGGTCAACGCCAACAAGCTTTTCCCGCACTGTAAAATATTTGTCATGATCCTTTTGATAAGAGACAAGCGAGAAATAAGACCCACTCAATGCCTTTAAGTCGCGCCTGATGGTTTTGGGGTGGACCTCAAACAATTCCGAAAACCCGCGAATGGTGACACCCTTTTTTGTAGTGAGCAGGTGGTAGAGTATTTTTAGCACACGAATAATTTGTTTGTTACGATTCATATTGTGAAGGTTTAAAAAATACCGCACCCATGTGGATTTTATTGATTGAGTGATGGGTGCGGTATGTTGGGATTAAAAAACTATTCCATTTTGTCGTATTGCAGGGTGCAGGAACCATCGTCGTTTGAGGCCTCACAGGTGCAACTCATATCGTCTGTCCAATAATCGTACTCATTAAATATACACGAACACGTGAGTGTCACCGATGGATTTCCCCATGTGTCGAGGTAAAAGATCCTAAAATCAAAAGTATTGTCAGGGTATATATAGGCCCCCCATACAAGCTGGCTGAAAGATGTTTCAAAATCTATTTTATCACTATAAGAATAGGCGCGGAGTATAGAAGGCACCTCGAGTCCCGGTCCCCAATACGCATCGTTACAAGATGTGTACCCCTCGTTGATCTCGTAGGTCCCCAAAAAGTATCGCCCACTGCCTTTGTTGCTTTCGGGAAAATAACTAATCCCGCCGGAGGGATCATTGGGATCGCTGTTACTGGTTACTGTGTTGTCATTAAATGTGTTGGTTGCTGTGTTGTCATCAGTGTTTGAAACCTCGTTTTCAGAGTTTGAATTTGAAACTGTATTTGAATCGTCATCATAAGAACTGTCTGAATCATCTCTCTGCGATTGGCTAGAATCACTGCTGTCAGAGCTGTCGCCCAGCGCATCGGTGATTGTATCAACGGTGTCTTTGTCAATTTCCCCTTTGACCTTGATGTCTCCACAGGCAAGGCTGAGACCTGTGAGCAATATCACAATGCCCGTTAAAAGGCGCTTTTTTGTTGTGTTCATGATTTTATCCTTTGTTTTGCGCTGTCCCCACACGACTGTTCAACCCAAAGGCAACAGGGCCGTTGGCGGCAGTACTAAAGGGATTGCGCGGTATTAATCTTTTGTTAATCCATTATTTTGACCACCTTGGATTATGAAGTATCATCAGGACGGGACAAACGGGGTCCCTCTTGGGGGAAGATTAATGGGGGCTTATTATTTTGTTTTGGAGGAGTAAAATCTTGATTGAGGGTGGGGTATCAATTACAACACGGTATAAATGCGTGGTGTATTTGATGGGGGTGGCGCGGGTGGTGTGTGAGTGATGGGGACATATGATGCGTGTTGACTTAATCTTTATCTGTAAAATTCAAAAATTGTAGGAGAAAAACATTGATCAGATGCTTGAGGGGAGATGATGAAAATACATCATTTTGCTTTTGTTTCCAAATAATACAGAGGGAAAAAATGAAAAAAATTCTGCTTAAAGCACAGGCTTCATATTTTTGCATGTCTTGGTTAATGAAAAAAATATCAATTATTTGTGTAGTTGCAGGGTTGGGTTTTTCAATTGGACCCCTTCTCCCTTTTACAAAATTTACTATCAACGGTGTAAAAATGACATACGTGGAGGCATGGAAAACAGGATATCCGCTGGTTACGGTATTAATAGGGTTATTATTTCTTTACATTGCAAAGAGATTATTGTTGCCGGGCAAGTAAATGGTTGTTGGAAAAGAATTTTTTTTATGGGCACAATAATTTTATTTATATAAGAGACCCCGTTCTCAAAGATATCAAAGCCCGCGTTAACGCCCCGCCCTTGCTCTTGCCGTCTTTATAAGTCCTCTTGAGCTTAAACCCAGCCCCTTCAATTGCCTTTAAATCCCGTCTTATTGTTTTAGGATGAACCTTAAATTGTTTTGAAAGTTTTGCGATACTCGTGGTGGATTTTTTGTAAAGCAAGGTTTTAAGGATCGAAAAGGCGCGGATGAGTTGTTTGTTGCGGTTGAGTGGTTTTTTCTTTTTGGGCATGGGGTGGCTCCTTTTGTGGGGTCTGACAGTAAATTAAAAATTTGAGATTATCAATGGGAGGGACCTTGGTTGTCCTTTTTTTGGGGTATGGGTGGGGGTAAAATGTGGGGGGTTGTCTTAGAGGTTAATGTCTGCTAAATTGTTGATAATTTGGGTTAAGTTTGGGATAGGATACCGAAATGAGCAAAAAACGACTCACACGTCCTAATAGCAAAATTGGTCAGCAGACTGCTGACCAATCACTATTAATTTAGGAATATAAAAGCCTATAACAAGTCATTTCACCTGACCTTTTCCGCGGCTAAACCGCTCCAAAGGCAGGTGAATTCCGATGTTGGGCAGCAAAAACATGACTCGCATTCGACTTGAGTACTTTGACCAAAACGAAGACTTCGCGTCCTGCCTGCCGCGTGTGGCAACGGTTCTAAAACGTATCGCAACATCCAACGTTGATGATTGGTATCATGTTGAACTTGATCAACCTATTGAATACCAAATCAAGGTCGGAGATCCGTATAGATATAGGGTGGTGGAAACGAATCATTTGCTAATCAGGTCGCGCTGGACCGATCACCCCATTGGAGACATCGAACCAACATCCGTGTTTATTGTGCTCGTCGAGCGAGAGCAGTTTCCACTCGTTACACCACTTCAAATTGAGAAGTACCATCATGTTGCGTGGGGTATGTGCCATACACTCAGCAATGCTGCCCAACAAGGCGCTCCAGGCGACGCCGCAAAGCGGCGTGCCTGAGCTTAGCCGTTATGGTGGCGCAACGCGTTTCGTCGGGAGCTTTGGTTACATCGCTGATGGGGTAAGTTTAGACGAGCCGATTATTACAACCACTCCGGTGGGCGCCGCCATAACGCCGAGCTGAGCAAGCTCGATCGATTTTGGTGGCGTGTCGCAGAACTATTGTCAATCCCATGAGCGCATTGCGTGGCGGTGCCGTGGTTAATCTATTTTCGGTGGCGTTGCGCCACCATAACAAATCGCTCGAGTAAAATCCGTCGGCCGTCGTCGGGCCCAAAACCATCGCCCGCCGCCGCCCGCCAGATTTTACTCAGCTCGGCGTTAGGCTACCAAGAGGAGGAAGTTATGTTAGAAAAAGTTGTTGGTTTCATCGCTAAACACTCTGGGCAAGAGCACTCTACGCTAATCCGCATAATGTCGCTTGTGCTGGGCATCTTTGTTTTCCTTATCTTCTCACCCCTCGCATTAGGCATAGCAGGTCATTTGATCGCAGAATGCGTTCACATTAATGTTCCAAGAACCGTCGAAATGTCGTTGGGCGTAACGGGCATCTCTGTTGGGTTTTTCTTTCTTTTTTGGTCTGTTTCAGCGTTCTGGTTTGTTGGCAGAGGCACTCCTTTCCCCTTTGCGTCCCCCACCCGATTGGTGACTAGCGGTCCTTTTAATTACACGCGAAATCCAATCAAGTTGGGGGCTGTCCTTTTCTATTTTGGCATAGGGACTATCTGCGATCAGTTGGTGACTGGCATAATTATGTTGGCAATAGGGGTGTTACTTGGCACGATCTATCATAAGAGTGTCGAGGAAAAAGAATTGGTCATTAGATTTGGCAAAAATTATGAAGATTATCGTAAGCGCACATCATTTTTTATTCCACTGTCACCGAGAAAAAGTAAAAAAGTATGACGGAGGTGTTTTTCCAATCATTATTGTCCTATGTCCAGTCCTGACACCTTCTCCTACTACAAAAATCTCTAATGAAAATGGCATTAGAAAATAGAAAATGGAGGGAGGCGGAAGATTTGTTTTTGTCAAGGCCTGCGGGTTGCGGAATTTTGGGGGCCGGTTAACGCGCAACTTTACATTAACTCAACCGATAACAATGATATGCCGGTTACCTTGGGATCTACACCATACCCAGCCCTTCAATTATGTCAACCCTTGTTGGATGCGGCAAAGGGGGTTGCGTTAGACCAGGGTGCTGCACACACGCCCTCCATCGCGGGTGCCTCGGTGAACACAATCGGGGATCTGCGTTTGGATCAGCCGCAGCCATCAGGTGTTGTGCGTTTTTTTCGACATGGCGACGCCATGACAAGAGAATCCCCTCTATTAAAACGACCAAGGTCAGGGCATACAGGGGCAAAAAAAACAGATGTCGTGCTTAAGGCCGTCGATGGGTTATTTGACCACAAAGAAGTCTCTCTAAAAGATGCCGCGGGGGTCGTTATCACCCTGATAAATATGGTGAAGAATCACACCCATCCTCAAGAGAGAGCAGCATCACAAAAAGGTCTTGCCACAGTGATGGATTTTCTACGCAAGCTGGTCACAGAAGGAAAATTGTCCCTCGAAGAGGAGGCCACGACCCAGAACAGCAGGACAGTCATGTTGTTGCGCCTTGCGCTGTGTCTTGATGAGAGTTTAAAAAACGATAACCCTCATGTGCGCCATGTCCTGCTTAACCACCCAGACCCACAGGTGATCACGTGGAGTTACTATCTTCTGCGGGCCCTTGCGCCTGAACAGTTTGCAGCGATGTGGATCAAGGAAGGCCGGCATCATGCAAGCATATGGCTGGTCAATCCCCGTGATGAAAAAGCACTGTTGGCCTTAAGCCTGCTTGCTGATGCCGCAAGTGCTGGCGACCCATGGGCCACCCATACACTTATTGATATTGTGGCCGGCCGTTTTTATCATTTGCATTCCGAAAAAGAGCGACTCATTCAAGCGAAGGCGTCAGAAATTTACGATTCACTCAATTTAACAACACGCCTGACTCCCAGGATCAGCGCGGCAGCTTCCGGTATTGAAACCGCTACGTATGTCGATAACAACAAAACCATCTGCTACTGTGTCACCCCTGTTTTAAAAAAACACAACATCACGCCTCATCCCGAACACGCGGCGCGGGATGCCTACCGGATTGCCGGTAAAATTGCAGAAGAAGTCGGCACCGCTTACGTGCGTATCCAGACCATACGCCAACCGGACGGACTGCTTGTACATCGCCGCTCGATCTGGAGTTCATCTGACCCTTGTCATCTCTACTCTGGAGAGCATACGGTTGTTTACTACCGTGATGCCTCTGGTTGTGAGTGGATTGTTGATCCGCATGCATTGGACCCCATATGTCCCGCAGACGAGTATCACACGCGTTATTTTGCAGGCCAGAATATTGAGGTATCAGAGCTCCGCATTGATCATTATGGAGAAAAGCACCCGGAGCTTAAAGATATTTTTCCCGGGTGTTCCTTTGAACAACTGGTGACGCTGTTTAGAAGACAGGGGGACTTTGAACTCCTTGACCCCGACACAGTTTTAATGACCAAAGGCGAGACCGCCGACAAGATGTATTACCTGCTCGAAGGGGAACTCGAAGTGGATCTCGGGGATAAAAAAATCACACTCAGCTCAAAAAGACCGGAACAGCGCATTGTTGGCGAGATGGCCATGTTCCACGGACGTACGCGGACCGCAACAGTAAGGGCAAAGGATGTATGCGCTGTTCTGGTGCTTGATTATTCCGAGGTGGCAAAACATTTAAGCACCAACTCGCAAGATGCCTTGAGACAACTGGATAGATCGAGGTCTGCTGTGTGGCCGAGGATCGAGATTGGCGGCAGGGAGACGGCCTTGATTCAGATGGGCGCTCAACCGCGACAAAAACTTGTTGAGGCCCTTTTAAAACACGACGCGGCACGTTCCGCGGTACTTGCCCTGGCCTCGCTTGAGGAGGGGAGGGATCAGGTTCATCTTACGGAGGCGCAATTTGCCGGTGAGGGGCAGTTTAAGTGGGTTGTCAGGCTGGCCTATGAGCATGGGGCACAAATGCTTGTTGATCATGTGGCACTCAGGTTTTACAAACGCGGGAATGCCCAGCCGTCATATGTTCACCGAAGCGCCCGGGCAGAAAAAGAAAACCTCGACATGTGGAACGCCATTGGCGGGCCCTGGGGCCGCATGGCCGTGCAGTTCTTCGATTACATCCCGCGCGAGGCCTATCCGGAACTGACCGCTTTTTTTGACAATGCCAAAATAGCAGGGGTGAGTATTGGTGAATTCATCAACGTCCCCCGCGCCACATCCATCGGAGATACAGGCCTCACAGAGGCCCATGCCATCGATGCCGTGAGTTTTCTGGTCGCTGGCTGGCTGGCACGCCACCAAGACGACAGGACCGGCGCTTTAAGACTGGAAGACATGACAGGTCCCTCTATTCAGGACCCCAAACCAAGAAACTTGATCCTCGCAGCAACAAAAAAATCGGAGGCACATATTATGATCCTCGATGCCGGGATTACGGTGTGGGTCAACTTTGAAGACCTGATTACCTCTATCCTTAATCCCTGTGTGCAGCTCTTCTGCGGAAACAGCGCAGGTCTCAAGTATCAAACGATACTTCAAAAAGGAATCGAAAGGGGGTTTCGTGCCTATGCCCGCAACAAATTTGTGTATGGCAGGATCACGTTTGATGAGTGGGCCTGTGAAATGCGTAAAATGGAGCTCCTGATCAAATACATGTATGGCGAGCCCTGGCTGCGCAACACCGCGTTACAAATCAAGAACGACCTTCTCATGAGACGGCAAGACCAGCCATAAAGGCCTCCATCAGACCGCCCTTAAACCCCGCATCGCGGCTTAATCTGTCGAGGGCGTTGATATTCTTTAAAAGCAGAGTGATCTTTAACGGCACTACAATTTTTGATGCCTTAAGAAAGACCATGATCTCCTGAATGGATTGAAGGGGGTTTAATTGAGCGTGTTGCGTTGAAGCGAGCATTGTGGTCAACAGATCCCTCACATCTGCATCATCGATATTAAAATAGTCAATCACGGCAGCGGCAAGGTCTTGAGGCTGTGAGGCGCTCGTGACCAGAGACTCAATAAGCACGCGGTCCGCATCGTTGATCTCCAAAAAGAAATTGCGGTCGATAATGGCAATGCGGCCGTCTGCTGTCACAATAAAGTTTCCGGGGTGCACATCGGAGTGGACAAGACCGTTTTGAATCTGATGGATATAATTATGCACAAGCGTCGAGACAACCGCCTTTGGGTCATGTCCGGCCTTTTTGAGGGCCTTAAGGTTTGTGAGAGGTGTGCCTTCAACAAAGATCTCCAGCTTGAAGTACTTGCTTTCAGGCCCTGTCGACTCGGGGACATAGATGCTGACTGCCTTGTGCGGTGACACAAAAGTGCTTTGTTGTTTTTTAAATTGCGCATCGCGTTCAAGAAAGCCCTCAAAGTTGATGTCCTGCGCAATCCATTCCCGGATCTCGCTTAAAGCGCCTTCTGCTGTGGCATAGCTGCCACCGTATTCTGCAGCCAGTGATTTGAGTGTTGCCTCCAGCATGCCATATACGGTGTTTAAGTGGTACTCGGCATTGGGATTAAGGACCTTGATGACAAGGTGCCTGCCGTCTGAGGCATAAGCCTCAAAGACTGTCATCAGCGAACCGCCTCCCACCGGGGCGTTGATCTCTGTGATCTCAAAGGCAAGATCAGGAAACTCGCGCCTAAGCAGCATGTAGGCCGTGAGCTTTGTCTGCCCGCGCATGGCATCGTAGACCTTGTTAAACTCGGCCTGATACTCTGGCGGGATATCAACGAACTGTCCCAGGATCTGCAAAAACCGTACTCCGGGGCTGCCAAGCTTTGAGGCCATCTCCAATACAAGCGCGATCGGGGACATTTTTTCTGTCTTGGCCGGAGAAGGCACTGCTCCAATCATGGCCTCGACCCTCCTGATGTATGTGGGAAAAGCCCCCGTACCCTTCTTGTTGCCGGTTTTCTTGCCAGCATAAAATTTATCGCAGAGTTTGAGCACCTCCTCTGTCGTGATGGATTGCTGCAATCCAAAATCATCCAACACATCAACCCAATCGGGAGTGACTGCCGGCGGTATGAGGATCCGTTTTTCGAGCAGGGGGGCAATGGCAAAGTAGAGTGATTCGATATCGTCCTGCTGCATCAGGGCGTTCAAGGCCCTTGTAACGATCTGCATGAGCCTTGGGTTTTCGTTGGCATCAACAAAGTTGTTCATAAAATAGTCGAGAAGTTTTTTTCGATCGCGTGGTGTGCGCAAGAGACCGTTTTTGCCCACCAGAATATCACGCACTACAGATGCCCTGGCAAGGGGGTCAAGGCTGTAGAGGCTCTGCATCGCGCGGTCTGTGGCAATCAACGCATTGGCGTAGTCTTCTGCGTGATCGCAGTACCCCCCGTACAATCTTGTGATTTGAGCCTGAAGCATCCCGGTTCTCAAGGCCCGATCATCGGTCTGTGAATTCATGAGCTGTTTAAATATCTCAAATTTGTTTTTTACGTGCTGCTCGAGATAACTTGCAAGCACCAGCTTTCCTGCCCCTGAGCTTGGTGTGTCATCAACCTTCGCAAGAACAATCTGTCGCAGTTCTTCGAGTTCCTGTGGTGTGTTGATGTGCCGATTCATGTAATCTTCTTTAAATTCAAGGGAGGTGCCTCTGGCAAGGCGGGGGTCTTCAAATAAAAACTCAAGCTGTTCAGCATGACTGCCTGCTGTCATCACATGCCCGGCAAGGTCATGCCGCAACTGCATGGCAAGACCCGGGTCATCCATAATAAAACTTGCATGATAGAGAAACTTAAGATGGTTGATATTGCCCTTGTCATAGTCAAAGGAAAAGATGTGGTTGAGAAACTCTCGAAAGTGCATGTGGTCATCGACAATCTGGTTGAGGTAATAGTCCAGGGGGTGCCGCAGATGCTCGTTGAGCCTTAAAAAACCAGCCACAATGCTGTCGCGGGTTTGTTTGAAAATAATACCCAGGTAACAATTTAAATGAAGGGCAAAGCCATTCTCCCAGTCATCCGAGGCATGCGGCATAGCGAGAAGACCGTCATACACCGCAATAAGGTCATCCCAACTTGTGTGTTTGTCAGAACAATCACACCACCCCTCTGGCAAAAACAGATAAGGCTCTTTAAGATCCATCTGAGAGAGCAGGTCTATCGCAACAACAAGCCTCTGCGCGACTGTCATTTTTTTTATCTCTTTCGTGATCTGGTCATTTCTTGACTCAATGATATCCTCAACCACCGTCTTGAGCAGCGGGTGGGCGTCAACACCGTAGATGCTGACAATCTCTGCGAGTGCCGCAGTCATCTCGTCTACCCGCATATCCTTGACGTGCTCTTCAAATTTTTCATAAGCACGCTCTATGTTTTGATCGTAAAGGGCCTCGGCAATCGGCTGATGCCACTCGATGGGCAGGTCAATGGTGCGGTCAAGTTTGAGTTTAAGGCGGTGAAGGGCCGTGTGATAGATACGGTTTTTATTAATACCCAACCCGCATAAAGCGGAAAAACCTACGCGGGCAGGCGACTCGAAAATTTTGTTGCCGAAACGCGTAGAAAAAACCTGCCTAGGTTCTATTGTGGTCTCTGTGGCCGCTGCTATGTAGTCTGCGGTGCTTTGCGTCCGTGGCAGGCTGTCAGCACCAAGTTCGAAGCAGTCGATAAAAAGCTGGTCGGCATCAAGACTGCCCGTGCCGCGTGCAACATCAAGCTCAGCAAGCCTGTTAATCCATGCCACAGCAAAATCAAAATAGGCCGAGTAATCAAAACCAGCCCCATGATCAAACAGACCGGCCTCAAGGGCTGTTTTTAAGATCCCTGTAAAAAACCGGCGGGCATCGCTTAAAACAAAGGCGCCCAATTTTTCAAAATTCTCCGGTGTCATGAGACGCAGACATTCATCAAAGCCCTCTTTGTCCTCAAGGCACCCGACAAGCTCATCGCTTATTGCATAGAGCGGGTTTGCCTGATCGGTTATATCAAAGATGTCAATGTTGGTATCGAGTGACAGGATCCAGGAAAAGACAAAGAGACATTGAGTCCTGCGTGCGCCCTTAAACTCTTGAGAGATAAGCCTTTGCAGGCGAGTGATGATTGCTGAGCGCACGGCGATATCGCCTTGTTGATTGAGCCTGTAGTAGAGCGAGTCCATCCGTTTTTTTAAACGATCTTGAATGCGGGCCTCGATACGTGGCAGGGCCTCGACAAGCGTATGAAACGCGGCCGTTTCAACAGACTTAAGCCTGTCCCTGTTCTGGATAAAACCACCATGGCCATCTTGTGTCATGTCATTTGACATTATTTCGGCAAAGGGCCGTTTGATTTTCTGGGTCTCAAGGCCAGCGATTATTTGAGGGAGAGGTGTCAGCTCGAGTGCCAGGGCCTTCATGTCGTAAAGACGTGTGAGTGTGCCAAACAGGATGAGACGTTCGAGGTCATTACCGTGTGCGAGATCCTTGTCTGCATCGTGCATGGTGCGCTCAAAAAATATCTTTGCCCCGACTGGATTAATGCCGCGGCTTTCAAGATCGATCACGCTGCCAAGGTCGCTTTCGTATTCTGCAATACGGTTTTGGGCAAGCACCTTGAGTCTGGTTTCGAAGGCCGTGCAATTCTCTGCGGTGGCCTGCATGATCATCTCATGCCGTTTTTTTGAATGCTGACGCACAACGTGATGGTATTCGTGGTCCAGAACAAAGAGAAGTTCTTCTTCGTATTGACAGGACTGAATCAGCCGGTCGCTCACGATGATCACGCCGTTTGGCAGGGCAACGGCGTTGATTTCATCCCATCCCTTTGTGATCAGCACACGCAGCGGGATCTTGTCCTGCTTGATCCTGCTGGCAAGCTTGTCCATGTATTGCTGATAAGGGTGCGTGCTTTCGTAAAAATCATGACGAGCGGACATTTTTCTTACAAACTGCGCTGAGGTCACGCGCATCGAGGGGGAGCAATCGAAATCTTTTGCGTACAGGGGTGTGACGGCAGTGGTCTCTGCATTTCTGTTTATTGTCTCGCAGACGGCTGCCCCCGAAAAACGCCTGGCAGCAGATGAAAAGCCGTTTTGAATCATCGGGTCGTGCAAAAAAGAACCCTCAACCATGCGCTCAAAATTTGATGCGGTCTGGACAAAGGGGGAACAAACAGCCGGCTGCCAAGAAGTAAAAGGGCAAAGACCGGGCTGAAAGGTTTGTAATGTTTTATTGATCAAAACGCTCATGTTAACAGTCTTGTTAAGGCAAAAAGATGCCCCGATGCTTTTATTTAAGATTTTCGTCAATTATATTTAAAAGTTGCGTGGGTCAGGATCCCACAATTTACCCTTGATCTGACAGGGTAAGATGAATACATTCCCACTTAAACCACGGGACGTCTCAAGGGGCGAAGGCCACCCAAGGGATCACAATGAAAAACTCGTTTCCAACTGTCAACAGAGAGCTCAGCTGGCTTGATTTTAACGCCCGCGTGCTGCAAGAGGCAAACGATCCCACAAACCCCTTGTACGAACGCATCAGGTTTTTGGGGATCTTCTCATCAAATCTCAGCGAGTTTTACAGGGTCAGGGTAGCCACGCTGAAAAAATCACCAGAATTTGCCCACCTCTCAAAAGAGATCCTTAAAAAAATAAAGGAAAAAGTCGTTGCGTTAAGAGAAATCTCCCTTGAAACCTTTTTTTCAATCAAAGAAGAACTCAAAAAACACAAAATCAGGCTCTGCATTGATGACGAGATCAACCAAAACCAAAAAAACAAGATAAAAAAACTTTACGCGGCCCATATCCTGGCAAACCTCAATGTCTACTCCCTCAGGTACCTCAAAAATATTGCGGACGATCACCTGTACCTGCTCGCCTGCGTCAGTCTTGCAAAAAACAAAAAAGATTACTGGCTCGTCGAAATCCCCAAGACAAACATCCTGCCGCGTTTTGTAATCTATCCAGAAAAGGATAAATCAAATAACCACACCGTCTTTTTTTTGGATGACATTATAAAAATCATCCTGCCCGATTTTTTTAAGGTCCGGCCCGAAGACCTTCAGGTCCATTCCATCAGATTTTTAAGGGACGCAGATTTTGAAATCGAGCAGGACAACATGCACAGCGTCTTCGACAGCCTTAAAAGGACTCTTGAAAAACGCACCAACGGATCCATCGTGAGGGTGAGTTACGATCATTCTATTTCCAGGGCGGTGTTGACAGGTATCATGGCCAAGCTTGGCATCTCATTTCTCGATTGCATCCCCAGCTGGCGTTATCAGGGTTTTGACGACTTTGTAAGATTTCCAAAAATACTCCCCGACAGAGAATACCGCAAAGGCTTTGGACCCGTTGTGCACCCGCTCTGCAACTGGCCACACAAGACAAAACTTCCCCAGATTGCACGCGATATCCTGCTGCATTTTCCCTACAACAGCTTTGACCGCTTTTTAGAACTGCTGCATATCGCGGCCATTGATCCCCATGTCGAGTCAATCAAGATTTCACTCTACCGTCTTGCCAGAGACTCCAAGGTGATCCAATACCTCATCCTCGCCGCCCGTAACGGTAAAAAGGTCGAGGCGGCCATCGAATTCAGCGCCCGTTTTGACGAAGAGGCAAACCTGAACTTCGCCAATCAACTTGAACAGGAAAAAATCAAGATCTACCCAAAAATATCTCTCAAGGTCCACTCAAAAATCTGTCTGATCACCTACGCCACAAAAGGGGGTGCTCAAAAAAAACACGTCGCCTGCATTGGCACGGGAAATTTTAACGAAGACACTTCCAAAATTTACAGCGACCATCTGCTGATCACATCCAACACGGCAGTCACAGAAGAGGTAAAAAATGTCTTTAGAATGATCCGAAACCCCTTCCAAAAACCCGACTTTAAAAATCTGGTTGTCTCGCCGCACGATGTCCGCGAGGTTTGGAAAAACAAGCTCAGGCGCGAAGTACAAAATCACAAAAAGGGATTGCCGACGCGGATCATCCTGAAACTCAATTCGCTCTCAGACGCTAAAATGATCCAGATGCTTTATCAGACCGCCAAAAAGGGAGTCAGGATCGAACTCATTGTACGCGGGATATGTTGTCTTGTCTCAACGGCGCCCGTCTGCAACAATAACATCAAAACCTGTTCGCTTGTTGACCGCTATCTGGAACACAGCAGGGTTTTTTACTTTGAAAATGGCGGAGACCCGGAGATTTTTATAGGTTCCGCCGACTGGATGGAAAGAAACCTCGATCGCCGGATTGAAGTGGTCACAAAGATAAACGATATCCGCATCAAAAACGAACTCATCTCTTTTTTAAATGGACAACTCAAGGACAATACCAAAATGCGCATCACCAGCGGCGATTTAACAAACCGCTACAAGGCAAAAAAAATAAGGGATTATAATTTTCAGTCAGATTTTTATAACAGACTGGGGGAGATTCAAAAACAATATGGAAACCAAAAACAGGGCCATTATTGATATCGGGACCAACTCGGTCAAGATGATCATTCATGACCAAAAAGACGGTCTTTCACATATCATTTCCGAAGAAAAAGAGGTCGTGCAGATTGGTGCGGAGAGTTTTAATTCGCGTTACATCAGAGAGGACAAGATCGCTCTTCTCATCGATGTGCTTTCTAGATTTTTAAAAATCGCCGCCGGTAAAAACTGTGAAAAGACAGACTGCTACGCGACCGCTGCGATTCGCGAAAGTAAAAATCGTGATGATATTCTTTTTAAACTCAAACAAACGCTTGGCATTGATGTGACCATTCTCTCCGAGGAAGAAGAAGGCCAGTTCATCTTTGCAGCGGTCTCCAAATATCACCCGTCGCTCAACAAAGAAGACATCCTTGTAGTCGACATCGGTGGGGGGAGCGCCGAGCTCGTCCGCGCGCGACAGGGCGAAATGTTAAAATGCGAAAGCCGCCCGCTCGGCGGCGTAAGACTTAAAGATCTTTTCATGCGCGAGGATAAGGCCACACCCGATGAGATCAAGCTGGTCGAAAAATACATTCAAAGGCTTGTCGGCCCTTTTTTTGAAAAGGGACAAAAAAAAGAGATTGAAAAAGTGGTCTTTACGGGTGGCACCCCCAACGCCATACTCAAGAATGCACAGGGAAAAACCGAGGCGCACATCAGGGAAAATCTTTATCCCCTGGCACTCAAGGACATTGTCTCGTTAAGGGACGTGCTCATCAAGCTTAAGCCGAACGATCGCTACAGCAAATTCGACTTTGAAAAAGGCAGGGCAGAACTTGCCATCCCCACTGCCTCTGTCATGAAGGTGGTCCTTGCGTGTCTTGATCACAACACCTGTTATGTCTCTAAGGTCGGGCTCAGAGAAGGGATTCTCACCTCACGCGGGGGCACCGAGACACCCAAAAACGAGGACCAGAAGGAAAAAACACTGATTAAGGTCCTGCAGAAATACGAGGCCGACATGCCCCACGCAAAAAAGGTAAACGAATTTGCCATGATCATCTTCGAGGCGCTCAAGGGAGATTTGAGGTACAAGCAAAAAGAAGAACGCCTGATTTTTCACGCCTCTTATCTCCACGACATTGGCACGTTTGTCGATTACGGCAAGCACCACAAGCACTCCGAGTACCTGATAGAAAACACGCCGATTGTGGGTTTGGACAACAACGAAAAAAAACTCATCTCGCAAATTGCCCGTTACCACAGAAAATCTCTCCCCTCACCAAAGCACGAAAAATTTATAAAGCTCACCGAAGAAAACAGGCAGAAGGTGCTGGTGTTGGTGGCAATGCTGCGCATAGCCGACTCGCTGGACAGGGGACACAACAACGCCGTAAAGACCCTCGCGGTCAAGACGCAAAAAAACAAACTAGAAATCACAGTCGACGGCAAAGGCAACGATGTCACACTCGAAACATGGGCCCTGGAAAAACACAAGGACCTTATCAAAGAAGCCCTGGGCCTTGACCTCACGGTCACGGTTTTAACCTGAACGGAATAGGCCATGATGGGCGTTGATGACCTCACCCACTCAATGAATGCACCCAGGGGTAACCTGGATTCCGCATTTTTTTTAAAAAATATTTAAAAACATTGGGCGTCATTGCGAGGAATGAAATGACGAAGCAATCTGGTCATTGCACAGAATACCTTGTTAAAAGAAAAAAAAAGGGATCAATAGTATTCGTTTGCCAAGGCTTCAATGATATCTACCCTGCATAAATACACGGGGAGGTTGATGAGTTGAAAATCCATGTCTTTAAAAATCTCAAAGGGGGCCAGTGAGATTAAAAAACCTGTCGCAACACCTGCCAGTTTAAGATACTGCCTGATGTTAGCAAACGCTCTCGGGGTCACTTTGAGACTTGCCTTGCATTCGATGGGGATCGTTTTTTCGGTCCTCAAGACAAAGTCAACTTCCGCCGAGTCGTGCGGAGATTTTTTCCAGCCGGAAATGTCAACTTGTCCCATTTTGTGTTCTTTTAATGAGATGAGAACGGCATTTTCAAAGATACCTCCCAATTGCGTTCGTAGTGCAGGATCTCGGGTCTCCAGTACAGAGAGCCTTGGAAAGGGCATGTTTCTGATATCCTGCGCAATGCCCACATCATAAACATAACGCTTGGGATGATAGTGCGTGGTTGAGGCAAAGCCATGTTGTTCAACTTCATGAATGAGATTCCACTTTGTCATGAGAGAGATAATCTCTTTGGCATTGTAAGAATTCTCTGAAATATGGACCAAAGAAGAGGGCGAACCTAAATGATTGGCCACTCCTCTTAAACAGTCTCTAAACAAATATTGTTTTTTGAAAATCTCTTTTCTTAAGAAATCGTCTTCCTGTAATTTTAACAGGCCCGCACGTTTCAATCTGTAGTCGCCTGATTTAAGGTGTGTGGTAACAACTTCGGGCAACCCACCAATTTGTAGATAACGATCAAAATTTTCAAGAAACTCCTTGTGAAAAAAATCGCTCACATGTCTGTTTTTAATAAAGTCATCAATTATAGGGACAAGGCCATCTCTTTTATTGCCACACAGAAATTCGTAAAAAGATAAGGGACCAAGGGTAAGGGATTGCACACGACCAACCGGGGCCCTGTCCTGAAAGAGATTTTTCATGCTCGAACCTGTCAAGATGCATTTTGTTTTCTCCCATTTTTCTTTGATAAACCTGACATAAGACCCCAGCTTTTTACTCTCTTGTGCCTCATCAATAAATAATATTTGATTAAGGAGAGGATTAAATCCCAAGGTGGTTTTGATAAGATATTCAAATTCATCAAACGACGATGTTTGGTCTATTTTTTTAGCAAGGATAACATCCTCTTCAAGATTGACTTGACAGACGTTTTTGTAGTCATCCAATACGTCCTTTATTAAGGTAGACTTTCCAACTTGCCTCGCACCGCCAAGCAATATCACATCATGCGGAGGTGAATTTTTATTTATTAGTGATTTTAAATAGTTATGAGTTTTTCTGTGTATTTTCATACTAATTTTATAAAATTGTTTTTGTTTTTCGTACGAATTTATTAAATTTTATAGTAAAAAAAGGATGTTTTCAATGTATTTTAGCCCTGTCCTGCTTTTTAGAGATCGATTCTAGATGAGGAAAATATTTTTGACTGATGAATGCCACCAAAATTTTTTTGATATGCTTAAAGAATACATCCAAGGCTAACCTTCATTCCAAATTTTTTTTAAAAAATATTTAAAAACGTTGGGCGTCATTGCGAGGAATAAAATGACGAAGCAATCCAGTCATTGCACAGGCTGGATCGCCACGCCCTGACGGGCTCGCGATGACGCATCAAGTGTTTTCGGTTGGGGAATTTTGGGTTAAAAAAGCACGCAACTTTTAAATTAAAGCCAGGATAATACCAGCGATAAGTCCAGAGTAGTACGCTTCTGGATGATTGTGTTACTTTTTTTAAAAACACAAACACCGTCGGGAGAAAAATATGCTTCTTTCACCTGGAACACTACTTCGACTACCACCGGCCGCTCAGGCTGCGCGTGCCCTTCCCCCTGCCTTGGATTCGGTCGCACCGCATGAATTGTTGGGGGCTGTAGCGTGGCACGCAACAGATAACGATCCCCGTGTTGTAAGAGAGATTCTCTCTCAAGGGCAATACCCTGCATTACCGCAAGGTGATGAGACCACGCGGGCTGGTTTGCGGGCCTATGTTGCCGAGCATCCACCAAGATCTTTCATGCAACGGGTCACACAATCACTGAGGCAATGGCCCGCGGCGATCAGACAGCTTCCATTTTTGGAATCACGCTGGCCCCTTGTATCCATGGGGGCCGGAGGCATTATGGGGACAGCGGTGCAATTAATGGAGGGAACGAATTCCGGAGCAGGTGGTGGCCTCGGTCAGACCGCCCTGTGCGCCTCTGCCGGTCTACTTGCCGGTGCCGTGTTTGGCGCTGCCTCAAGCATGGGCACGCAAATCTTTGACAGGGTGTGTTACCTGCTCTTTTGTAGTCGTAAGTTTGAAAGTTTCAATCAGTACAGGGAGTCTGTCTCTACACTTGACTTATCAGATAATTACAGTGCCGCCAGGACTACATTGGGCGCTGCTGGTTTTGGCCTGGGGGGAGGCATGGCTCTCTATGCCCTCCATGGCATGACGGGACTTTTAGGCTCACCACCCACCGCAGGTGCTGTGATGACTTCACTTGCCATTGCGACAGGCGCCATGGCCTTACGATACATTAATATTCCGGCCCTGCCCTTTATAGACCTGATGAGGCTTAGCGCCGAGAACACAAAAGATAAGGCCATTGCGGCCCTTCTGGCAGAGGCCAACACAATCACCGATAATGAGATTCTCACAAGAGATCTCAGCATCCCTCTGCAGGCCTTGGAACACCTGCTTGAGGGAAGAATAAAAGAAGAGATTGATACCGTTTTGGCAGAGATCGGCAGAGTGGATCAAACCATAGATAGCCTTGAGTCTTTGTATGATGGACTGACACAACAAGCCCCGGAGGATGATGCTGCGTTAAAAAAGGATATAGCAGACCTAAGGCACGAAGAGCTGTCTTCTTACCAAGCGCAAAGGCAACGCCTAAACGACGAGGTCCTCAAAAAGCTTCTGGATGCCCGACGCCTTGCGAAGGCACTGGTTGAGCACTTAAACATTGAATTAGGCCGAAAGATAGCCCCTGTTGCGGCGGAGGCAGGTGAGGAACAGGTTTTAGGTGTGATGGAACAACTTGCCCTGCGCAAACTTGCCATGAAGCGATCTGAAGGGGTCGTCAATAGAATGGCGGCGCGTGCCCAGGTTTTTGTAGATTCCCTTAAACAGGTTTTAGACAACATCAGCAAAGCAGAGAGGGTACATACAGAGATGAGATTGCTTGAGCGGGGTCAATAAACCATGACAGGCCCCATCCCAAAAACACCCCCCCCCATTGGACCATCATCAGGGGCGGGAATCACTCCGACACCAACGCCCCCTCCGCCGCCCCCACACACAGGGAGGGGTGCCGCAATACTTGGCCCCGTAACCAACGCGTATCACGCCTTAATACAGGCCACGGCAAAAACCGCGCCGGCACGCGCTGTCTCTCGTCTTGCAGCCCGCATACACGAAAGAAAGGCGCCTGACGCTCCAAAAAAAAATAAAACAGAGATTGTCCGCCGACCCACAAAAAAAGACGACAAATCTTTGGGGCCGATTATTGCCCCTGCAAGTACCTACATCGGCAGTGCGTTTAATCACTTTAAACAACCCTTTAATTTAAAGGAAACGCTTACCAAATACGGCCTGATCGGCGCGTGTTTGTTTGGACTCCATCATCTTGGTTTTGATGCCATCACAGCAAACCCCGCCATGCTGGGTGCTGTCACACTTGCCGGAAACGCCCTCATGATGAAGGCCTACCGCGAAAAAACAGAGCCGGATGCGAACGGAAAAAAGGATCCGATCAGTTGGACAAGGGCAGCCTTTTTTCAGTCGATCTTTTTTCTCTCCACAGTGGTCTATCAGGCATTAAGCGATAATGCGGGACTTTTTCAGTACGCCGATTTTACCGGCGCCAATGCCCTTTTTTGGGACCACTGGCTTAACTGGGATTGGCAGGCACCCAACATGGCCCGCATCGCGGCCTACTGGGGCACGTACGGCATCATGTCACAGGTTTGGGGAGATGTGACCTCCTTCTCACTCGCAGCTTCGAATGTCTTCCACACAAAGATATGCAACGCGGTCCATTCTGTTTCCAAAAAACTCGGCCCCCTCATGCCCTATGTCAACTTGTCGCTCGGGGCCGTAGCCACCGTGTTTGGGGCCTATGGACTCTGCGACCTCTGGAGGGGAACAGACACAAGTCCGATTCATGTGGGCGAGACCTCCGTGAATATTATTACAACAGCCTACGCCCTTTTTATAGGCTACATCTCCCTCGGGGCTGTAAAGACCCCGCAGAACCTGCTCAAGTTTTTTCCACAGATTCCCGCAAAGAAGGTCATCGACGAAAAAACAGGCCAGGAGGTCAAGATCCCCGACTATGTCCAGGTGCCACAAGAGGTTAAAGAATTTGGCCCCGATGAAACCGCCGCCATCAGCCGCGGCGAACACAACCCGCGTTTTTCAAGGACTGGCCGTATGCTCGCCAACACAGCAGCGGGGGCGCTTGCGGGTTCGGTCCTCGGTCTCGGGGCCATTGGTGCCTACGAACTTGCCACTCAAAGCTCTGCCATGCCATTTGTAACGGATAATCCTGTCCTCGACGGGACAGCGGCAACAGCCGCCTTGGGCCTCGGGGCGGTGCTGCTGGCGGGTCTCAAGCCTAAAGGGGATGTCAGGCGCTGGATTGGTGCCACACGCACAGCGCTCGTGACCATGTTTGCCCCCGCGCGTTTTGCCTACTGGTTTGGGGCCTTCACCCTGATCGGCACAACCGTAAACTTTGGGATCAGCCTGATCAGCCAGGCCCTGCAGGGTTACGAGATGACGTCCAACCTCGTAGCTATCCTCGCGATCAACGCCTTGTTTGGCGCTGCGTGGGTCAACCGCTTTGTTTACGGGACGTATGTTGCCATCACGCGCAAGCCGGGCTCGAAGTACGCCATGTTTATCGCGGGCTACCTCACCCTTGTCGGCGCCTTTTCGGCCCACATGAAAACGCCACAGACTGTGAGCCAGTATTACAACGCGGCCGCTGCGCGGTTTGACGTGACAGATGACGAGGTGGAAAAAATCACACTCAGAAAAGAAATGAGCGGCTTAAAGACCCTGCTTAAGGGCGCCATAGACAGGCCGGCCACAGACCCCGAAACAAAAGAGAAGGCACAGGCAGAACTGGGGCGCATTGCCATCACTGACCAAAGATTCTCTTTCGCCCACTCAGCAGGGACACCCTGATCATAGCCCCTCCTGCTTTAGTCAAATTCCTTCATGTAACTTTTATAATCTGAAGAGTCTATCTTTCCCAGACGACTCAGGAGTTTTCTGGTCCGCTTATAGGCCTCTCCCATTTCATCGTCTTGCACAAAGCAGTAGGGATTATCTGATATGTTTTTTTCCCAGATTTTATAGGCAAGGTAAAAAGACTCTTCAGCCTTTTTTGTCTTTTCACTATCATCCTTGTAGGTTTTTAAGAGAAGGTCTGCGAGGTTGTAATAGGCATAGGCAAATTCCGGATCATAAAACACGGCGTTTTCAAACGAGCTGATCGCTTCAAGCACGCGGTTAAGTTCCGCCAAAACCCTGCCCTTGTAAAAATGCGCGTTGGCATGGGTCTTGTCCAGTTTTAAGACATCGTTAAAACTCTTGAGCGCGTCGTTAAGTTCTTTAATGTAATACTGCACAAGCCCTTTATCGTACATGGCTGTGATGTTTTTGGGGTCATGCTCAATGACAAAATTATATTCCTTGATCGAGTTTAAATAATCCCCCTTGATAAAATATTTTTTTGCAGCCTTCATGCTTTTTTGGGTTTGATCTTCTAGAGACTGTTGTTTCTGTGTTTGCGGGTCTTGCTGCTTTTGACTGGTCAGCCCCCTGTTCTTGAGTTCTTTCATGTTAAAGCGCACACCTTCGCAGGCACTTAAAATAAAGCACAGCCATAACCCGCATAAAGCGGAAAACACTACGCGGGCGGACACCATGCAAAAATTGATGCCGAAACGCGTAGAAAAAACCTTCCAAGGTTCTAAGACAACAAGGAGGGGCAATAATGGACAACCCTTAACAGACATTAAAAAAACCTTGATTTTGATAATTAATAAACGAATGCCACCAAAGTACCAAAGTCCATTTTATGCTATTACAATGAATATGTGAACCTTTTTTTGCCCTTCAAAAAACAAAAGGAGGATAAACCTCTTTATTTTCACATCTTTTACTGGACAGGAAACTTTACATCGCGAAGTGACGATAATAAAGACAGCACAAAAATCAGATTTTTATGTAACAACAATCAGGATTATGATCTGAGACCCCAGACATAAAACACCGCATGTGCGCAGAAGTTTACATCGCCAAAGACGGCCTGATCATAGAGCACGAGGATGATCTAAGCGACATAAAAGGGACGCCACCTCCTCAACTGGACTACACGGGGAGCCGTGTGGCCCTGTGCGACCAATCACCGTCCGTGCTTGATGTAGGCGCCATCCAGCAAAGGGCCGCCGCTCTCACACGAAAAACAAATGCGCCCACTGCCCGCACCATTCATGGTCTTGTCGATCAATACGCATCCCTGCTCACAAAAAAAAATGTCGACGAAAGGCAAAGGTATCAAGCAACCGATGAACTATTTTTTGCAATGGACCAAACCCTGATTGAGACAACACTGGGCAACTCCGAAAATGCGTGGGCCACATGCACAGAAGAAACCGCCCAGGCCCTGTGCCATCTTGTTTACGAGACCCTGAGCAGACTTAAAGGTGCCGCTTCCTCTGCATGGTCAGAGCAGGCATCAGAACTACTTGGCAGCCTCAACTTTGCTCAACTGCTCTCCCATAAAGTACTGGCCCGATGGGCCGCATTTTCTTTAAGAACAGACTGCAATACCTCAAGGAAAGAACCGCTCCTTGATGTCCTTTTCAGGGACCTGCTCGCCATCATCGAAATACAGGAAGAACACGCCGTCATTGATCACGAACAAGAGACAAATATTAAAAACGCCTTCATTACCTGTTCGGTCACTTACAAATCGTGTCTCACAGAAACATGCCTCACACAGGTTGTTAAAACTGCGGAGAAAGAAAAAATCCCCGAACAAAAATTGTCAGAGCATCTTTTTGGCTCACCGCCCGGAGACATCATTCAATATTACCTCGAAACAGCACCGCAGAATGACGCCTATCGTTTCTGCCAGTTAAATCTGTGGGCCCTCGTTAAAAACGGACACCCCTACGCGCGCAGCATGATCAGGGATCTCCTTGACACACAGCCGACAACCCCCCGCCCAAAAAGAGACTGGCGGGCCATCTACTCTGAAAAATATATCCCTATTTTTTTCAGGGATGTCTTAAAAAAACTCCTCCTCCCCGATACTGATCCCGAAAATCAAGGCAACAACCCTGCCCGTTGTCCTGACCATGAATCTTTTGTCAGCGAGATTCGCCATCAACTTGCAGAAGTCATGCATGATCACTCCGAATATTCCGGTGCCCTTGTCCACACACTGCTTAACCTGGACAACAACAGCGGAGACGAAAGTGTGGCCATAGCACTCGTACAGGGCCTTCATGAAGAGTGGGTTTTAAAAGACAAAAGAAAAAGGAGTTACTGCGAGCCCCGATTTGTGAATCTGGCACATTACTATCAATCCTATCAATTCAAGATTGAATGCACCGGAGAATACCCAGACGAATCAAGCTACGGCGTTTACCAGCAAAGACTGATTCAAGGGGTTAGTCTCCTTGCTGCACTCGTCAAAAACGGATTTCCAGGCACTCTGGAAACGCTGAAAGAGCAGATTAATTCCGACAGCGCACTCACAATGCCCGCCTTTTCTGCGATCGTGCTCATGTTTACAGAGGCAGAGGATGTCATCAATCCATCAGCACCACCGGATACAAACACCGATACAGAAGGCCAAAAACCCGATTATCGGGAAACACTTAATAAAAAATCAGAGCAGGAAACCGCCCAGACCCTCCATGACAGCATCATCACTTTTTTCAACAAAGAGCTGGATATCAATCTTTTGTGCCGTTACAGGGGCCACTCTGCAGACGACACAAATTTATCGGCGAGCCACACCACCTTACTCCAGACTCTGTGCAGTTTTTTCGAAGACTGGGGCAACAAAAATGAGCTCTGGAGGACCTATCTGGCCATAGAAAGATTCTGCTCCCTCAACCGCAACAGTCGGGATTTTCCCATCGCCATAGAGGTCATTGGCGTTGCAGACAGACGCGATCAATATCACGGCAGGCCCCTCTCGTTACTGACCGACGTCGTTCTGTTCCCGCCCTTGCAAAACACCTGCTCCGACATCGCATTTGAATACATTGGCACAAACCTTAAAGCCGCAGGCGAGAATAATCCGGCAGCCTTTCAATCGCACCTTAATGCCCTTGTACGGATTGCAGAAGACCGAAGTCCCACAAACCGCCACCGCATGGCCGCTGTCGCTGTTCTGACCGAAGCAGCAGAAAAAAATCCGCGTATCGCACAGAGATTAAAGGGCCTTAACATTGACGGGCTTTTGTCCGAGATCGACACCGACGAGACATATGTCGTACATGCTTTGTGTGGGCTTGCCGAATACGGCAACCATCAGGCGTTCAATTATCTTGAACGTGCCTTTATAAACGGTGATGCAAGCCTTTTCTATAATTTTGTAAATATTCTCCATGCACACGTGCCGTCCTTTCACGAGAGGATTCTCCGTAATTGCAAACAAATACTTTCAAACAGTGAGAGATATTCCATCGACATGACAGATACCACCCTCCAGATCCTCGGGACGGCATCAGGGTTGAACATCAAGGGAAGCTGGGCGGTTCTGTATGATCTGGTGACAACCAGCCCGGAACACGAATGGTACGTGTCGTACTGCATCCTTCTTGATCACAATGAAAAGGGACAGAACTACTCGGAAAGAGAACACATCCGCTGGCTTTACGATCAACGGCTTGCCGCAAAAATAAATCAGGGCACAGATGATGTGGCCCCGTATATAAACAATGCCGGGGAACTTGCCGGTCTGGGTTACACCGGCTCTCTTCGTGCCTTAACAAAGAAAATCAAGACCGCGCAGGGACAGAAGGGGCAAACACCCCCTGCAACCACTACAAAAGATCGCGAGACAGCAGAAAATGTTAATGACGCCAGATCAGATAACGAACCAGCCCCCATGCCCCCCGGTGAAGCCCCTGCGGCATCCACCGTGACAACTTACAATGTGTTGCCTTTTTCCGAGCAGGTCATTCTCACCCAACTGGATCACTACTTTCAGACAGTCCTCACCAATGACCCGCAGGTTTCTCAAGTCCACAGGGAATGGGCCATCGACCGCATCAAGGCTCTCGCCCTGGTTCTGCCAGAACCAGCACTGGACGCCCTTGCGGCCATTGCCGAGACCAGTGGGGATGCCGTGATCATCAACAAGGCCGTCGATGCCATGATAGAACGCGCGCAAAGGGAAGGCTCCACAGGTCTTTTGATAGAAATGCAGGAGCTTGCCCTGACAGACCCGACCCTGAGAGGGATCGCCATGCAGAATCTTCATGCATACAGGTCACTGTTTCGCGAAACCCTTGTGTATTACGTTGAGCAATGGTCCATCAATGCGGAGCAGTACAACGATCAAAGAAGTTTTAATATTTTAAAAATGATTGCGGCGAGCAACCTTGATGAGGCCATCAAATCAAGAGCCGATGAGGCTGTCTGGTTGATCGACGCAAACAAGGGGCACCCGCTGCACAGCGAGGACTGAGCCAGAACAGTGAACCTGTCTGCCTGAGAGGCATAGATGTTTACAGCATGGCGTCACGCGCAATAATTTTAATATACAATTTACGACGTCTGTATACAATGCTTTCAATCTCAAACGGTGTTCTCTCCGCTCATACCAAAAAAAAAACAGAAAACCCTTAAAAAGAACTCATCCCTCCCGCCAAAACTGTGATATGCTGATAAGATCGACAAAAGAACCTTGGAAGGTTTTTTCTACGCGTTTCGGCATCAATTTTTGCATGGTGTCCGCCCGCGTAGTGTTTTCCGCTTTATGCGAGTTAGGGATCCTATGCAAAAAATTCTACTTATTGAAGACAACGTACTGGTCAGGGCCTTTCTAAAAGAACTCCTGCTCAACGAGGGCTATCAGGTATCCATCGCAACTGACATGGCCCTGGGGGTGCAAAAAGCCCAACTCATCGAACCGGATCTTATCCTGGTGGATATTTCTCACCCAAAGATAGAAGACAGGGAAATATCACCGGTGCTCCGTCAACACGAAAAAACACACTCCATCCCCATGATCATGATCACAGACCCGGATGAGGACAATCAACAAATGAGAGAACTCAAATCAAAGGCAGACGAGATTATCATCAGACCCTTTGATGAAAAAGAACTCCTTGCAAAAGTAGCCACCTTCATCAAAAAGGAAAATGATGATGATGAGATGGAAAACATGACCGATGTACTTTCTGTGCTGATCTCCATTATTGATGCCAGAGACTCCTACACACGAAGACACAGCAGGAGGGTCAAAAATATCTCCCTGCGCATCGGTGAAAAACTCTCTTTGTCAACACACCAATTGTCCATCTTAAAAAAGGCATCAGAACTGCACGACATCGGCAAAATAGGCATCTGCGACTTTGTCCTCAACAAAAAAGGCAGACTGACCAAAGAAGAATTCGAGTCCATCAAAGAACATTCCACGATTGGCGAAAGACTCTGCACCCCTTTAAAATCGTTAAGCCCTATCCTGAAAATCATAAGACACCACCATGAACGCTATGATGGGCAGGGATATCCCGATGGGCTTAAAAAAGAGACCATCCCGCTTGAGGCGAGGATCATTGCTGTTGCCGACAGTTACGATGCCATGTCGTCAGACAGGCCCTATCGGTCAAAATTGTCCACGCAAAAAATCAAAAGTGAGTTCCTTGCGGGAAGGGGCTCGCAATGGGATGATAAAATTGTTGATTGTTTCCTCGACATCCTCAACTCTGAGAACCTGTAAAGAGCAGGTTGAGTCCTTTTTTTTCTGGACCATTTTCTTAAATTTCCCGTTTGCCTGATAGACCCTTTTTGTGGCATTACCTGTCGCCATGAACCAAATCACCCTTAAAAAACAGCTTTCAACCGATGTCTTTTTAATGAAGGTGCGCGCCCCCCTCATTGCCGAAGAGCGCAAGGCCGGCCAGTTTATCATGCTGCAGGTCGATGACGACTTTGGCGAACGCATCCCCCTCACCATTGCCGACGCATCCGAAAAAGACGGCACCATCACGCTGATCTTTCAGGTTGTTGGAAAAACAACCAGCGACCTCGCCGCCCTGAGCGAGGGAGAGGCCATCCCCAGCGTTGTCGGGCCGCTGGGCAAACCCACTCACATCGAAAAATTCGGCACCGTTGTCTGTGTGGGTGGAGGCATTGGCGTTGCCCCCCTGCACCCGATCGCTCAGGCCTTAAAAAAGGCAGGCAACCATGTCATCACCATCATCGGGGCACGAACAAAAAACCTGCTCATCCTCGAGGACGAGATGAGGGCCATTGCCGATGAGTTTATCGTCTGTACGGACGATGGTTCCTACGGCAGAAAAGCGCTTGTTACTGTTCCTCTCAAAGAGGTCTGCGAAAAAAACCCCAAGCCGGCAATGGCCATCGCCATTGGTCCTCCTGTCATGATGAAATTCTGTGCCGAGACCACCCGCCCCTACAAGGTTTTCACACAGGTCTCACTTAACACAATCATGGTCGATGGCACGGGGATGTGCGGCGGGTGCCGCGTCAATGTCGGAGACAAAGTCAAGTTTGTCTGTGTCGACGGACCTGAGTTTGACGGACACCTTGTTGATTTCGACAACATGATCTCGCGGCTGTCATCGTACAAAGATATCGAGACCAAAAAACACCGGTGCAAATTGGAGGGCTGCAAATGAATCACAAAACAGAAACAGAGCTGCACAATCAGGCAGTAAAAGACCTGGCAGAGGTCCTGCCCAAAATCGCGCAATACAAGGCCAAAGACCGCCTCAAAATCCCCGCACAAGACATGCCCTGTCAGGACCCCGTGGTGCGCCGATCCAATCTTAACGAAGTCGCCCTTGGCTACACACTCGAACAGGCAAGACTAGAGGCCATGCGGTGCATTCAGTGCAAAAACAAGCCCTGCATCGCCGGCTGTCCCGTCGAGATCGACATCCCTCGTTTTGTTCAACACGTTGCCGAGGGTGATATACAAAAGGCCATCGACGCCATAAAAGAGTTCAGCCTCTTACCCGCGATCTGCGGCCGTGTCTGCCCACAGGAAACACAGTGCCAACTCACCTGCACAACAGGCAAGTCTCTCAAAGATATAGATAAGGCCGTGGCCATCGGCCGGCTCGAAAGGTTTGTTGCGGACTGGGAAAGGACCCAGGGGACCATCAAGGCCCCATTGGTCAAGACCGAGACCGGCAGAAAAGTCGCTGTGGTCGGCAGCGGCCCGGCGGGGCTCGTCGTTGCGGCCGATGTCAGACGCGAGGGCCACAAGGTGGTCCTGTTCGAGGCCTTTCACAAGACCGGCGGCGTGATGCGCTACGGGATCCCGGAGTTCAGGCTCCCCAACGAGATCGTCGACCAGGAAATCGACACCCTTAAAAAAATGGGGGTCGAGATCAAAACAAACTTTGTGGTGGGCCGCACACGCAAACTCACCGATCTTTTAGATAAAGACGGATTCGACGCCGTCTTTGTCGGCACCGGTGCGGGTCTCCCGATGTTTATGGGTATTGAGGGCGAAAACCTCATCGGTGTTTTTTCGGCAAACGAGTACCTCACACGCGCCAATCTCATGCGCGCCTTTGACCGCGACAATGCAGACACACCCATGTATTATTCAAAATATGTGGCCGTGCTTGGTGGCGGCAATGTCGCTATGGATGCGGCCCGCATGGCAAAGCGCCTTGGCGCAAAAGAGGTGTACGTCGTTTACCGCCGCACCGAGGTCGAGATGCCGGCCCGAAAAGAAGAGGTCGCCCACGCCAAAGAAGAAGGCATCCATTTTTATTTTTTGCAAAATGCCAAGCGCATTTTAGGTGACGACAAAGGGCGCGTCAGGGCCATGGAGTGCCTGCGCTACGAACTTGGTGAGCCCGACAGCTCGGGGCGCCGCCGCCCGGTTGTGATCGAGGGCAGCGAGTTTACCCTCGATGTCGACACCGTCATTGTGGCCATCGGCAATGGCAGCAACCCGCTGATCGGCCAGACCACGCCCAATCTCAATGTCAATAAATGGGGCAACATCATTGTCGACAAAGAGACCCAAAAGACAAATATCAACCGCATCTATGCGGGCGGTGATATCGTGCTGGGTGCGGCCACAGTTATTCTCGCCATGGGCGAAGGCCGCCGCGCCGCGGCCGCCATCAACAAACTGCTGGCAGGTGCGGGGTAAAGGCATCAACCCACAAAACGCATTTTCAAGTTAGTAACTTGATGCCGCTGCGGCCTCAAATTTTTCAAGAAGCTCTATCACATATTCCAATAATCGCTTGTCCGTATCAAGCCCGTGCTTGATCACCAATCGTCCATCGCGGGTGATAGAGAATTTTTTGGGATTCTTTTTGACAGCGCTTATAAAAATACCCGTATCAATGGTGTGATTTTGATGAAACCCAAAAATCAGATTCTCGGAAACAGCCTTGATCTCGGAGACCAGAATCTTTTTGCAGTGGATTTTTACCTTGATGAGTTCGATGAGGTTCACCACCTCGTCCGGAAGAACACCAAAGCGGTCCTCCCACTCGCTGCGCAGCGCGGCCACATCGTCCAAGGCCTCACAGGAGCTCACCTGCTTGTAGAGAACAAGCCTGAGCTGCTGATCCATGATAAAATCGTCGGGGATTCTTGCTGCAATATTAAGGACAATCTCCGGCTCAAAGTCCTCGGGCAGCGCCGTGTTCTGCAGCTCATTAACCGCCTGCTGCAGAAGATGAACATAGAGATCGTAGCCGATCGCCGCAATATGTCCCGATTGTTCCTCGCCAAGGATATTGCCCGCCCCCCTGATTTCAAGATCCCGCGAGGCCACCTTAAACCCGCTCCCAAGTTCGGTAAAACGCTGAATGGCAGCCAGGCGTTTTTTTGCCTTCTCTGTGATCAGGCTCTCCTGAGGGATCACGAGATAACAGTAAGCCTGCCGCGAACTGCGCCCCACACGGCCCCGCAGTTGATACAGCTGAGCAAGCCCCAGACCATCGGCGCGGTTAATAATCATCGTGTTGGCATTGGGGATATCAAGCCCCGACTCGATGATGGTGGTGCAGACCAGAACATCAAACTTGTGATTCATAAAATCGATCATGATTTCTTCGAGGTCCCCCTCGGCCATCTGCCCGTGCGCATGACGGCAGCGCGCCTCGGGGACAAGTTTGGCGATCTGCGCAGTCATTTTTTCGATTGAACGTACCCTGTTATGCACAAAATACACCTGTCCCCCGCGCCGCACCTCCTTTAATAGGGCATCGCGGATCGTGATCTCGTCAAAATAACAGGTGTAGGTCCTCACAGCAAGCCTGTCCACCGGCGGGGTGTTGATGATCGAGAGATCACGAATACCATTAAGGGCAAAATTTAAAGTGCGCGGTATCGGCGTTGCGGTCAGTGTGATCACATCGACAAGGCTTTTGATTTTTTTTATCTGCTCCTTGTGCGTCACACCAAAGCGATGTTCCTCATCGATGACCAGAAGTCCCAGATTGGTAAACTGCACATCCTTTGACAGGAGCCTGTGTGTCCCCACAAGAATATCGATACCGCCGGACTTTGTGAGACGAATCACATCCTGCTGTTCCTTTAATGAACGGAATCGCGAGAGAAGCCCCACCCTGACGGGATAATTTTTGAGACGTTCGGAAAAAGTGGCATGATGCTGAAAGGCAAGCACTGTTGTCGGCACAAGAATCGCCACCTGTTTGTGATCACACACAGCCTTGTAGGCCGCACGCAGGGCGACTTCGGTCTTGCCATAGCCCACATCGCCGCAGACAAGGCGATCCATCGGACGGTCTTTTTCCATGTCCTTGAGGACATCTTCGATCGTCGAGAGTTGGTCTGGTGTCTCTTCGAATTCAAATCCCGAGGCAAACTCCTCTACCATCTCGGTGTTGGGATTAAAGGCATGACCTTTGAGCGACTCCCGCTTTGCCTGCAGGACAAGCAGTTCTTTGGCGAGTTTGCGGGCTGCCCGTTTTGCCTTTATCTTGGTCTTGATCCAGGTTTTGCCGCCCAGCTTGTCAATCTGCGGTGTGACGCCTTCTTCTGCAAAAAATCTCTGTACACGGTTAAGTTTGTCAACAGGCACATAGAGCCGGTCTCCGCCCAGATACTCAAGCAGCATGAAATCGTTTTTGTGAATATCAAAGTCAAGTTTGACAAGGCCGTTGTATATCCCCACACCGTGATCCATGTGAATGATATAATCACCCTCGGCAAGATCGGAAAATGAGCTAAAAACCACCGTCCTGTTTTTTTGGCTTACCGCCCTTTTTGTTTTTTTGCCAAAGACCTCTTCGTCGGTGAGCCACCACTCCCTGTCCCCATGAGAAATAAACCCCTCGTGAATCTCTCCCACCATCAGCGTGATCAGCCGCTCATGACCCGCAAATGCGCCAAAATCAACACTGGGGGCTGGGGGATCAGTGCTCATGGCTGAGAACTCAGGACCGGGGGCTCTTAAAGGCAGGTCAAATCTCTTTAACAGGTCCCGCATCCTCTCCCTCTGTACTTCATTTCTGCAGACAATAAAACACGAGTACCCCTCAAGCCTTTTTTGGTTGAGTTCTCCGGCCAGAGGGGCAAGATTATGAACCTGTGTAATCTTGGCCAGTATTTTTGTTTTTATGAACAGGTTGGATTCTGTCTGGCCATCAATCTCATGAGAACCTGGGTAGGTTTTTGTTACGCGTTCCGGCATCAATTTCTGCACGGTGTCCGCTCGCGTAGTGTTTGCCGCTTTATGCGGGGTCTGAAGGGAGGTCTGCCCCCCCACAAAATCCCGATAAAGGCAGGTAAACGCCGCAAGATGTTTCTCGGCCTCGATGGGTGTTAAAAAAATCTCCTGCGGGGCGAAGATGCTTTCGATGTGTTCGGATTCTTCATGATGGCCGGCAAGGTCTTCGAGGATCTGCAGGCAAGTGCTGCCAAAACGGTTGTCAAGATCAAGTGCTATGACTGTGTCACGCGAAAGATAATCAAAAAAACTCCCTGTCTCATTGTAAAAAAGTGGTAAAAAAAATTCGATCCCGCGAAAATATATTTTGTTCTGCACAAACTCTTCGATCTGATCCCTCTTATCCTTTGTAATTTGCCTTTCGTCTGCCCGTTTTTTTAAACAGGTCTTCCATCCCTCGTTGATGAGAGGGCTGGCGATACCTATTTCTGCTACGTCTGCTGGTGATGGCTCGAGGCTTGTTGTCTTTTGTTTCAGGTAATTGAGAAAGATCTCGCGGGCCGGAATGAGCTTGACCTCAGACACTGCCTCCTTTGTGCGCTGCGTGGATGGCTCAAAGAACCGGATATTTTCCACCTCGATATCAAAAAGGTTGATGCGCACAGGGTCCGCATACTGCGGGCTGAAGACATCGATGATATCCCCTCTCACCGCAAACTGTCCGGGATCTTCCACAAGGGCATTTCTCTCATAACCCATCACCACAAGTTTGTTAATCAGCTCCGTGCGATCGACGAGATCCTTTTTGGCAATAACCATCACAAGGCTCTCAAACACAGCTTTTGGCAAAACCCTTCGCAGCAGGGCCTTTGCAGGTGCAATAACAAAATCGGCCTTGCCCTTTGACAGGAGATAAAGCACTTCGAGATTTTTAAGCATCACCCTGTGGTGAGGCGACAAACCGTAGTAGGGCATGACGTCGTAGGCAGGCAGGCAGTGTGTGGTTGTGCTACCAGAGAAAAAACAAATCTCGTCCCGTATTTGTTCGGCCTTTTTCTGGTCATCAACGATCAGAAGAATGGGTCTCTTGGTCTGCCGGTGAGCCGCAGCAAGGGCCTGCGCAAACCCCGCCCCATAGAATCCCTTAAGCAGGACCTCTTTGTTTTGAGACAAGACATGGCGAAGGTCTGATTTCATTTCGTGACACGGGTAGAAAGCACATTTTTACACGGTTTTCAACTGGCACAAAAAACAAAAAAATTGATGTATCAACCCTGCCCGACTATATTGTGACCCGACAGTTTCCTGATGATACAAACCAAAATGCGTGCAAAACTTAAACCGCAAAACGTCCTTGCCCCTGCAGGCCTTCTGGTCATTTTGTCCCTTGTGGCCCTGCTTTATTCTCAATCTCTTTCCAACCCCCTCTCCTTTGACTCAGAAAAAATCCTCGATCTCAAATTTGGACAGGATTTCTTTAAAAACCTCTCCTTTCTTAACCTGCGCTGGGTCTCTTATTTAAGTTTTTCGCTCATCAACAAACTCACAGTCAGCAGTCTCTCTTGCCAGCACGCCTTTAATATTATTATTCACGCGGCGAATATCCTTCTCATCTTTGTCCTGCTTAAATCCTTTTTGACACATGTTATCCATAACCCGCATAAAGCGGAGTGCATTGCGATCAAACATGAAGGGTTTCATGTTTGGCGCTATGCGCCAGATACTACGCGGGCGGACACCATGCAAAAATTGATCCCGAAACGCGTAGAAAAAACCTTCCAAGGTTCCAAAGAAACACGTAACAATCCAATGCCCGTTTTATATGCATTGGCGGGCTGCCTTTTTTTTGGGATCAACCCGGCCGCAGTATACGGCGTCGCCTACCTCGTCCAGCGTTCCATTCTGCTCGCCACCTTCTTTTCGCTCTTGACACTCATGGCCTACCTTAAGGGTTTGTCGGGCAGCAGAAAAATATACCTCTGTCTCTCTGTGGTCTTTTATTTTCTTGCCATCCACTCCAAGGAACACGCGATCATGATCCCCTGCGTGCTGCTTGTCCTGACTGCTTTATTTTACAAAATCGACAGCGCATTTCTTAAAAAATCGGGGTGGGTCTATGTATTTTACGCGGCCGTTGCCATCGATATAATCCTACGGACAAAAGGCATTATAGGAACTACCTACGAACCCCACATCAGATTTGTCTTTGAAACAGGGACCACGGAGTCCGCAGGGGTCTTGTCGGGCGTTGATCAAAACCATCTGTATCCGCTCAGCATTATCAATCAGGGGGCCCTTTTCTTCCGTTATTTGTTTTTGTTTTTTGTTCCCTATACCCGCGGGATGTCCATTGATATTCATCTTTCATTCCCAAAACACTTTATCGCGTGGCCAGAGACATGCGGTTTTTTGCTGTTTGTTCTTGTGCCTGTTTTTTGTGTTTTTGTGGCCCGAAAAAACACGGCGTGGAAAATGCTCGCCCTCTCACTTCTTTATCCGTGGACCCTCTTCTTGACAGAGTTGGCTGTCGTACGAATCACGGAGCCCTTTGTCCTTTACAGGGCCTATATCTGGATGAGCGGGGTCGTCTTTCTCTTTGCGGCCCTTGCGTTGACAAGACATGCAAAAAAAATCCTGTGTTTGTTATTTTTATATACTGTGCCGCTTTTTTTCTTTGCCCACGAAAGGCTCTCCACCTTCACAACACTTTCCAGGTTGTGGCAGGATGCCGTAATCAAGCTGCCATCAGACGATGTCCCCGGAAGTTACAGGCCCTACAACAGCCTGGGCTACGCACTGTTGCTGGAGGGAAGGCCGGAAGAGGCCCTGATACCGATAAAAAAATCCATCACCATTGCCCCCGACTACCCGATGGCTCACTACAATCTCGCTTGGGGACTCGAAAAAATGGGAGACCTCAAGGGGTCTATCCTTCACTATAAAGAAGCCATCACCTATCAGCCCAATTATCTCGACGCCCGCGTAAATCTTGGCGCCCTGCTCATCCAGACGCAAGAATATCAAGAGGCCTTTACCCATTTGGCCATAGCAGAACAAATCAATCCCGAGTCACAAATGGTCCTTAATAACCTTGGCGGCCTGTATTACAAACTTAATCAATGGGAAAAAGCGATGGCCTATTTTAAAAAGGTACTGTCGATCGATCCCAATCATGCCATTGCTTACAACAACACAGGCCTGGCCCTGACCAACCTTGACAAAAAGACAGAGGCCCTTGATTACTATCTCAAGGCAGTCGCGCTCGACCCCGGCTTTATTGATGCCTACGCCAATCTCGGAAAGTATTATTTCGATAGTGGCGATCTTGACACAGCCACGACCCACTATAAAAAAACAATCGAACTCAACCCAAAATACGTGCATGGGTACTTTATGCTGGGATACATTGCCTTTACAAGAGGCAAAACCAGTGAGGCACTCGCCCTGTTTGAGCGTGTCACGACCCTTAAGCCCGATCACCACGACGCTTATTACAACATGGGGTTGATCCTGATGGGGCTTAAAAAGGACAAAGAGGCCCTGTTTTATCTGGACAGGGCGCTCACGCTTGACCCTGAAGATCAAGACGCAAAAGAGGCCATTATAGAATTAAAAACACGGGCACAATAAGAGAAACTCTTTCAAAACCGGCGTTGTTTTTAAGAGAGACGTCTCCCATCACACCGGTTGCAAAAGGCACCATGACCACACCCATTATCAGTATCAGCCTGCTCCTCATCTCCAATATATTTATGACCCTCGCATGGTACGGCCACCTTAAATATAAAAACACCTCTCTGGTTTGGGTCATCCTGATCAGTTGGGGGATCGCTTTTTTTGAGTACTGCCTGCAGGTCCCTGCAAACCGCATCGGCCACGGGTATTTTTCTGCGGTGCAGTTAAAGACAATACAGGAGATCATCACACTGGTTGTCTTTGCGGTGTTTTCTGTGATTTATTTAAATGAAGCCATCAAATGGAATCACTTGATCGGTTTTCTGTTTCTCGTAGCGGCCGGTTTTTTTATTTTTAAAAAATGGTAGTGGAATACCCATGAATTTCAATCTTCTGTTTGATCATGGACGCAAAACACATTAGTAAAAAAAACATGAAAACAAAAACATTCCTCAACATCTTTCTCTGTTCGATGCTTTGCCTCGCCACATCTGTTGTCCTCTCAGAGGATGTGAGTCTTTCTGACACCTACGAAACCTATCACGGCATCAAGATCGAAAAAAACACAGCCACCCTGAGAATGGCCGGTAAATTGAGGGCTGCAAACCTTTATGAAGACACAGAGATCGCCGGCATTAACTGCGCAAAAAACACAATGGTTTTTTTTGACAATAAAGAAGGCCTTGAAGGCTGCACACTCTCTCAAAAAACTGGTTTTCATGGTTACGACTTTGCCCCGTTGACAGAGGTCCGATTCTCGGCATCCGGCAAACTCAAATCAGCCCTGCTGGCCGAGGCAATGTTTGTGCAGAGAATCAAATTCCCCAAAGAATCACTTCTGTCCTTTGATGACTTTGGTGATCTTACAAGCGTAACACCCGTAACAGATATCACCATTGGCGGCCAGTCATGCCCCGCACATGTCATGATAAAATTTGATGACAGCGGCGGTGTGCAGTGCAAAACGGCCGCACCAAAAAAAGAAACCACGGGCGAGGACAACAGCAACAAAGAAAACAAAAAAGGAGAAACAGAATGAAAGTCATCGCATTTAACGGAAGCCCCAGAAAAGAGGGCAACACTTTTTTACTCATCAACCGCGTGTTTGAAGAGCTTGAAAAGCAAAATATAAAAACAGAACTCGTCCAGCTGGGCGGCAATCAAATAAGGGGCTGCAAGGCGTGTTACATCTGCTCAAAAAACAAAGACAACCGCTGTGCCCAAAATGACGACATGATCAACGACTGCATTGCAAAAATGGCCCAGTCTGACGGCATCATCATCGGTTCGCCCACTTATGTCACCGATGTCTCTCCTGAGGTCAAGGCACTGATTGACCGGGGCTGCCTGGTCTCGCGTGCCAACAATCACCTTCTCAAATACAAGGCGGGCGCTGCCGTCCTTGCCGTCCGCCGTGCCGGATCCTTGCACGCCTTTGACACCATCAATCATTTTTTTACCATCAATCAGATGATGGTCGTTGGCTCCATCTACTGGAATCTCGGAATAGGCAGGGATATCGGCGAGGTTAAAAAAGACGAAGAGGGCATGAAAACCATGGAGGTCCTCGGGCAAAACATGGCGTGGTTGATTAAAAAAATCTGTGCCCAGTGACAAAACACCCCCACTTAAATATCCGTCCCGCAGAAGTGGAAAACAAGGGGCAGCTCCAGCATGATTGGCTGGATACTGCCAATCCTGATGAAGCAGCCTACGTGTATGCGGCGCAGGGACACAGGCTCGCCACATATGAAGCAGATGAGTATCGGTATTACTGTATTTCACAGGCAGCCTTTGCAGAAATAAAAAAAGCCACCGACACACTCCACGAGATGTTTCTAAACGCAACCGACTTTGTGCTGCATGACACAAAAACACTCGAAAGGTTCAATCTGCCAAGGTCTGTCTGGCCGCGACTGCGCGCCTCATGGCATCACAGAAAAAACCAGATGATTACCGGCCGTCTTGATTTTGCGGTCTCCGAGCAGGGCATCAAGATCTATGAGTATAACGCGGATTCCGCCGCCTGCTACATGGAGTGTGGAAAAATTCAGGACAAATGGGCAAGGCACTTTGGCTGCACCGAGGGCGTGAGTGCTGGCAAAGGTTTACAGGCAGCCCTGATAGCAGCCTGGCAGAAAAGCAAAATCAAGGGCATCGTGCATGTCATGCACGATCACGACGTGGATGAAACCTATCACGCCCTGTATATGAAATCACTCATGGAAAGGGCGGGCTTAAAATGCAAGGCCATCAAGGGGACCATGGGACTCTCGCGCCGCGATGACGGGGTCGTTGTTGATCCCGATGGCGAACCTATTCGCTGGGTCTGGAAAACATGGGCGTGGGAGACAGCGCTGGACCAGATCCGCGGCAAACATGCGGGTCACAAAGGGCAGGACATTGCATCAACAAATAAAGACTCATCCCCAAACCTCGCCGATGTCCTTCTTAACGAGGGTGCTGTGGTCTACGAACCTTTCTGGACGCTGATCACCAGCAACAAGGCTCTCCTGCCTGTCTTGTGGCACATGTATCCGCAACATCCCTACCTGCTTGAGACGCAGTTCGCGTTGACTCAAACCCTTAAACAAACAGGTTACATCATCAAACCCATCGTGGGCCGGTGCGGGGCGAACATACAGGTCATTCACAACAATCACCTTGTCTTAAAAACCAATGGTCAATTTGAAAACCAGCATAACATCTATCAACAATATTTTCCCCTGCCTGTCATCAATGGCAACAACGTGCAGATAAGCACCTTCACTGTATCAGGGAGCTTTGCAGGCGCCGTCGCGCGGATGAATCCCACACAAATCATCGAGGCGGACAGTAATCTTTTGTCTTTAAGGGTCGTGGAAGATTAAGCGGTTAAATGCCTCATATTCCATCGTGGCGGCAGCGTGGCCACGTCTTTAAAAACATCGGGCAATCCAATCGGGGATTGTGTTCATGCCCGTGGCTCTTTGGGTATATGCGCGTGTCAGGTTCAGATCGAAATTATCGAGCGCAATGGCCTCTTTACATTCGCGCGGGCAATCAGCGGTTTTTTGTCTTGTTGCAAACACAGTCAAAATCCCCAACCATCCCCTTAACTTGCTAATATGTATTGTGATTTACTATTATCAAAGTTATGACAAAAAAACTTTTGTCGCAGGCAACATTTGTTTGAGTTTTGCGATAAGCCCATAAACCTATGAAGCAAGCCATCATTGCCATTATTGTCTGTGTGTTTTTAAGTTTTGGTATTGCCTTTGACTCCCACGCCAAACCCACAAAACCCCTGATCACCTTTCCACCGCGTGGCAGGGTTGCGCCCGTGCGAGTCCCTTTTAAAAAACCTTGCATGAGCAAGAGTGACTACATGAGGAGGTTCGGCGGTCTCAATAATCTCTTTGGCCGTAATACACTTCGCTACAACGACTGCGATGAGGATGGCTTTGATTCTACAAGAGACGGCGGTGGTGATTGCAGTGATTACAATGCCAACGTGCATCCGGGGGCGGTAGAAATTTGCGACGGGCTTGATAACGATTGCAACGGCACTGCGGACGATGGTCTGCCAACCCACACTTGGTATGCTGATGCAGATAATGACGGCTACGGCGATCCCACCGCGAGCACGAGCACATGCACGATTGCGGCGCCAGCGGGCTTAGTTGCCAACGCTAACGATTGCGATGATACTAACAATGCAATACATCCGGGTGCAGTTGAGGTCTGCGACAACGCTGATAACGACTGCACGGGCGGCATTGATAATGGGATTGCGCCTATCCCAGCGGATAACACGCAGGGGCTTTGTGCCTCTAACATAAAAGTTTGTCATGATGGTGATTTTGTAAATGCAACTGGCAATTATGTTCCTATGTCTGAAATTTGTGATGGGTTGGATAATGACTGTGCTGGCGGCACCGATGATGGTTTAACCAATCGCCCTGCAAGCAATACACAGGGCCTGTGCGCGGGTAATACCGAAACCTGTAATGGCATTGATGGCTGGCAGGCCACCGCTACCAATTACACACCAACAGCAGAAATCTGTGACGGCCTCGATAACGACTGTGCAGGTGGCATTGACAATGGCCTTGCCGACCGCCTCACCTCTAATCAAGATGGTGAGTGCGAGGGTAATCTTGAACATTGCGAGGCTGTAGAGGGTTATCAACCCTTGGCAACCAATTATATTCCAACAGATGAAATCTGCGACAACAAAGACAACAACTGCAACGACGCTGTTGATGAAGGTATTTCCAATATTCCCGCCCTTAACACGCAAGGGCTTTGTTCGGCCAATATCAGGGTTTGCAGTAGTGGTACGTTTGTTGATTTGGCTGCAAATTATATTCCAACCACCGAGATTTGCGATGGGCTAGATAACGACTGCGCCGGCGGCATTGATGACGGGCTTACCGATCTCCCTGCAACCAATACAAACGGCGAGTGTGTGGGCAACAAGCTACAATGCAATGGTGTTGCTGGCTGGCAGGCAAAGGCAACAAACTACATACCGACCGATGAGACCTGCGACACACTCGATAACAACTGCAACGGTACAGTAGACGAGGGTTTGACAATCTACACATGGTACACCGATGCAGATGGCGATGGGCACGGCAATCCCGAAATCTCTGAAACCAATTGCCATGCAACTTTTGCGTCCCATGTTTCTAATGCAGACGACTGCAACGATGCTGACTCCACTATTAACCCTAGCGTTGCCGAAGACACCACCCGCATTGGTGATGAAAATTGTGATGGCAAAGGCATAGGCAATCTAAGTGCCGCTGATGCTGTGTTTGAGGGGGATACGGCGAGTGATTATACGGGTTTCTCAATGGCCAATGTGGGGGATATGGATGGTGATAACGTGCCGGATATTTTGGTGGGGGCGCCGAGTTGGGATGCTAGTCTAGAACCTTTGGGCACTGGTGAAGCAGTATTGCTTAGAGGTAATACAGAAAATTTTTTAAGTTTGGGAACCGAACTGTATCATGCGGGCGTGCACACTGGCGATTCTGCTGGCTCCAGTGTTGCTAGTGCTGGTGATATGAATGACGATGGGGTGCCTGATATTATTATTGGAGCCACCACTGTTGATGGTGAAGGATTAGACACTGGTGCTGCCTATTTAATCTATGGGCCTTATAATGAATCGGTTTCTTTGTCAGAAGCAGATTTTGTTTTAACTGGCATCGCTCAATATGACACTATTGGATTTACGTTGGGATCTGCTGGTGATTATAATTGTGATGGATATGATGATCTCTTTATTGGTGGGGCATACAATAATAACGGTGGCACCAATGCCGGTGAAGCCTATGTGATCTATGGTCCTTTAGATACGGGGACAATGAGTATGACCTCTGCTGATGTCACCATAAGAGCAACAGAAGCTTGGAGTCTATTTGGCGACTCGGGTATGGCTACCGACCTTGATCGCGATGGTTGCTCTGATCTCATTATCAGCGCTCCTATGGCAGGTTCGACCGATAGAGGTAAGGTCTATATTTTTAAAGGGAGTGAAACCCCTGCAAGTCTGATAACAACTGCAACCGCTGATGTTATATTTACGGGCGGCACGGATGGCGAAGAAGCTGGTGGTGCAATTGCGATTAAAAAAAATGGCGACTTGACCGGTGACGGAAACATCGATCTTGTCATTGGTGCAAGATATAACGCCTGCGGTGGCACAGACAGCGGCGCCGTTTATATTGTATCCGACCCTTTGACCAGCAAGACACTCTCCACATTAGAGTCAGCCTTTATCTGCGGGGATGGCACGGGTGATCAACTTGGTGACTACAGCAGTTCCCTCGACATCGGAGACCTTGACGGCGACAGGGTTTATGATCTGCTGATTGGGGATGAGAGTAATGGCACATACTACGGCGCGGCTACTTTTTTATTTATGGGACCCGTAAATGGAATCCACGACGCCTCTGATGCCAACTTCATTTTTGAAGGGCAATCCGACGTGGGCTATGCCTCAGGTAGGTCTGCAATCTTTATCGACGATCTAAACAGTGACGGTTTTTTAGAAATTGGAATTGGTGATCCAAACTATAGCAATCCAGAAGTCAAAGCTGGCGCCGCTTATATTATTAATGGTAGTCGGCTCTTTAATTAATATTCAACGGTAAATATCTTTTCTATGCCCGATTTTTTCGATGCATATCTCTCTATTTCTGCAAATATAAACCACCCGATACTGTCCTGTTTTCAATCGATAGGTGTTTATTAAACCCCTAAGTTTTGACGAATTTTTTGGGAATGGATTTGTCGACAGAACATCAATATGCCTGCATATCATTTCACGATCTCTGACTGGCAATTTTTGGAGTCCTTTTTTTGCTCTTTTTGTCACTACCACGTTTTGCATGCTGCTTAACAAGTTGCTTTTTAAAATCTTCCCAAGGAATGTATTCCTCGTGGCGACTGTTAATGATGCTGATCATATCGTCATGGTCGTTCATAAAGTTGATAAATTTATTTATGGGGATTTGAACATGCGTCACCTTGCCAAGATTACTGCAAATAAACGTGGCCTTGAGTTCTTTATTTACCAATGGACAGGTGAGAATCCTTTTGCCCAACTTTATTTTCAGTTTTGATTTACTCATACTCACCCACATCTATTAGTAATAGTGATTTGTTAGTTACGTCAGTCACAATCAGTTGCTTGTCTTTTAACAACAAGCTGTTTGCCGAAAAACTGACGGTTTTGTTTGGCACTGAATCGGCAAGCTTGATTACAGTGCCTACGACGGGTTTTGCAATCGGGAGACCGTTTTCTTCCATAAGCGAAATAACGGACACGGTTTGATCATCATGATTTAACACATAAAGTTTACCACTTGTTCTGCTAAAAGTCATTGCCTGCGGGTCTTTGCCAACCATGACCACATTAGCTTCATCTATTGTTTTTATGCCTGTTTCTAAATTAAAATTGCCAAGCCAGACTTTGTTATTTTTATCTAAAAGGGCAAAATCTACAATTTTGCTGTCGTCATCATAATATGCAATCATATCTATTAACTGCACTTGATTATTATCTTTCCATATTTCACCACCAAGACGGTCCTCATCAGTTCTTCCAAATTCTTTGATGGCCTTTATCCTTATGTTATTCTCATCATTAAAGACAACCAGGGTCCATTTCCAACCGCCAACATCTGCGTCCCCAAACCCCAACGTCCTCGTATGCCTGATCTCATTGCCTTGGGTGTCGGTGTCGCCTGCGCGGGTGATCCAGATTATTTGGTGTTTCTCCCTTTTCCACTTCTCCTCAGTCACCGCGAAATTCAAATACCCCTCCGCCGCACTCTCCTGCTCAATCCCATAATACAAAATCCCATTCATCGCCCGCAAAAACGTGTACGCCTTGGCGTTGGGGTCGGTTACTTTTTCGCCGCTGTCTAGCACAATGCCGGCCTCGTAGTTGAGCAGTTGCACGCCTTCGGTGCCCATTACACCCAGGAGGGCGTCGGAGTCTGCATACGCAAGCTCGGTGCCTTCTGCATCAAATGTTTTGTAGCCAAGGTTGTAGTCGCCGGCAACCCGCATACCACTGCCATCATCGCGAGCTACAACACCATTGCCGTTTGCAAGTGAGTACAATTCATCACCCGCCGAGTTTACATCAGTCGGCGTATTGCCAACATAGAGGAGGTTTTTTTTCGGGGTATCTTCTACAACCTGATCCGTCGCAGGTGCGCAGTCTTTATCCACGATGGTGTAGTAAAGTTTTTCGGTAGAGACCCCCTGATTGACAAAACACTTAAAGGAACCGTCTGTGTCGATGGGGCAGTAGGTAAATTCATCGGAGCAGGTGGTTGCAACCTCTTGAGCATGGGCTTCTTTGATGAGCCAGCCGGACCAAGGGGATTGCCGCGTCGCTTTGCTCCTCGCAATGACGGACGGCCGCTCTTTGCAGGCAACATCTGGAATAATCTCCTCAACACTCACCGCAATTTGATCGCCTGCTTCAAAATCGGTCACCGCACCCGCTGTGGCCGTGATCGGTACGTTACCTTGAGCATCCGGCGCAAATGTCAAAAAATTGCCTGAATCTAGCGACGGGTTAATAATACTCCCCGTGGGCAAGCTGCCCGGATCCTCGAAATAATTGTTGTCGGGAGGGGTTATTCCTTCACCTTGGGCATCGGTGGCTTTTGACGACTGCGTTGTCCCAATCTCATCTACACTCGTGTCGGACGTATCCATTGATGATGACGATGTTGACGGAGAATTTGATCCACCATTAGTATCATTCAAGAAAACAGAGCTGCCCACACCTTTTGAACAGGACGTTGCTATAAATAGGGCAAAAAGATTTAACAAAATTTGGCGAACAATGGCATTCATCTCAAATAAACTGTACGCAAATCTCATGCCTTGTTTGGCGTTATTCTAATAGCAGGCAACTACTTGAAATGTTAAATTAATATTTGTTCTTGATTGGATTTTTGTAGAGTGGCGTTAACAAAAAAATGACAGTCTTATCAATTTGAGGGACCTGAAATTATCAATGTGAAAAAAAACATTAATGGGCACCTCTAAAAACTCAATTGGAGTCTCCAGATGTCATTCCCGCCCGCGCAAGCGGGGGCAGGGGTGACACTACGGAAGATTTTTTAGAGGTGCCCTATAATTTGACTCATCAAAGTCTGGATCTAATTTTAACCTTTCAATTTCCTTCTCAACCTCGTGCGCTTTGTCCATCTGTTTTTTTATTTTATAGCTCTCTGCCTTTTGAGTCAGCAAACGGAGACGGTATTGTTTTAAGCTATCATGGGCGGATAAAATTTCTGCTGCCTGCCCCAGGTGCCAATCCCCCTCAATATGCTCACCTTTATGCAGGCAAGCCATGGCCATTGTAAGATGCGCACTGAAGAGGCAATACACCTTCTGATTGACGTTAATAAAATCATTTTTTTTTATACAATCCAAAACAAATCCGGCATGCTTTTGAGCTCCATCAAAATCACCTTTTTTGAAACACAGTGTTGCCATGTTACCTGCAATAATGAACAGATTAACGCCCGCGTGAGATTTTTTGGCAAGATCAAGCGCATGTTTGTAGTACTTAACAGCTTCATCGTAATGATCTTCTGCATCTTCTATATTGCCAAGTTCGTTATACACCGCATAAAGCCACTTGGGCGTTCTGTTTTGTTTTATCAGGTCAAGCGTTTGCAAAAGCAGTCTTTTGCCTTTAACAGGCTCACCGCTCCTCAAATACGCAACTCCCAACTTCATGATCGTGCGAGGGTAATAATCCAAGTGGGGGGTTTTTGAAACAACCGCCAATTGTTCTTCGAGATACGCTATAGCCTCTTTGTGTTTTCCACCGTAGTGAAATATCATATCGCTGTCGTTTCTCTTGATGGCCTCGATTTTTTCGTCATCATCAAGTTCATTGTGCCAGATCTTCCAGGTGGATTGCGCAATATCTTGAGCCCGATTAATATTGCCTGATTCGAGTTCTCGCATCGCCTCCCAGTTTTTTATACTGACCCAAAGCGCCTTGTGGCTCCGCAAACCATGACACAGTTTTTTTGCCTGTTCAAAACATTCAGTTGATTTGTGGGCTGTGCCCTTGCGGTTAAAGCAGAGGCCAAGCAGATACAGTGCCCTAGTTTTAAACACAATATCAGTTGTCTGAGCTTCAAGCTTTGCAAACCACTCGACAGCGGAATCATAGTCGGCATCATCAAGAAATAATTCACCCAACATCAATAGCGCCTCGTCTCTCACAGAGGCCTTAATGCCATCCCTGCATAAAATATCAGCGAGGTTCTCCTTTGCTTGATCAAACTCAAGTTCTTCGTAGTTCTTTTTTGCAAGTTCCAACAGAAATAGAAATGCCTGCGGTCCCGTCCCCCTGCCTCTAAAGAACAAAATCTGATCCTTACTTGCGCCTTTTTTTTCAAAGTACTCAGCCAGCCTTTCGCAGTATGCAGACTTTTCATCACATGCAATCCTGCTCATAATGATTTTTGCGAAGTTTGAATTTAAAAAGGTGATTCTATTACCTGATAATGGTTTGAATATTTTATGTTCTGTAAAATAGACCAGGTCTTCATTCAAGCGAAGGTTGCCTGTAATCTTTATCAGATCATCAATAGACAACATGTTTTCGGACAGCGCCATGTAATTTAAAGTATCTCTTTGCACATCGCTGAGATGAAGGGATTCGATGACCGCCAAAAAACGATTCTGTATAAAACCACTCACCCCGTATTTTTTTATTTCTACTCCCAGATCATCCAATATTTTTTCTGACCACCTCCCCTGCGCGTCCCTGAAAAAACCTGCATCAAAGAGTGTCTTGATATATTCCGCCAGGAACAACGGATTCCCCTGTGTCTGTTCGAAGACGGTGTTCACAATCCAATCAGGGATTGCGTTAATTCCCGTAGCCTTTTGGATATATGTGCGCGTCAGGTCCAGATCGAAATTATCGAGTGCAATAACCTCTTTACATTCGTGCGGGTAATCATCCGGCTTTTGTCTTGTTGCAAACACAGTCAGGACAGGCTCCCGTTTGTAACAAAATGTGGCGTAAATGAGTTCATCACGGTCAATGGTGTTATTGTCGGCAAGTATCAAACAGGGGCTGGGCGCTTGGCCCTCGGGGTATTTGTCAAACTCTTCGAGTGTCAGTACAGACACAAAAAATTTCTGTGCCTCATGTTTGCATTCCTGCAAAAAACGGGTTTTTCCGGTCCCTTCATTCCCGCTTATGATGAGATACGGTTCTTTGCTGTAAGTTTTGTTTCTGATTCGATCTTCAAAATAAAGTTTAAATTTTTCAAACTCGTCTTCTCGTCCAATCATCTCGCCCTGTTCCGGTAGATAACTCATGATAGTTTGCTTGGTCTCAACAGGATAATTCTTGAACGTCAGAATGTTGATCTCTTCGATGACATCTGATGCTTTTGAATAACGGTCTTTCGGGTCCTTGCTTAATAACTTAAGTATAATTTTATCGAGATATTCCGGCACAGCATGGTTAAGTGATGAAGGTGCCAAGGGTGACTGCAAAAGATGTTTTTGATGTATTTCCTCAGGATAATGCCCCCTAAAAGGCTGCGTGCCAGCAAGAACCTTGAAGAAAGAGCAGGCCAGCGAATAAAGATCGGCCCTGCCATCAAAAGACTCACCCTTGATGATTTCGGGGGCAGTAAAGGGCGCAGTTCCGATGATCGCCGCTAGTCCCTCATTGCTCTGAGCCCTTGTCGCCGTTGCCCTGGAATGGGCAAAACCAAAATCAATGATTTTAACAAGGGGACCGCCCCCATCATCTGTGGTCACAAGAATATTTTGCGGTTTAATGTCAAGATGGCAAATACCGTGCTGATGAAGGTAATTAAGGGCCCGCAACGATTGTATAAGCAGTTCTTCGACAAACTCAACTGGCTTATCCACGGCCGCATAAAACAAGTCTTTGCCGTCCACATATTCTGTCACAATGTAGAGTCTGTCCGTTTCGTCATCAAAGCCTGTATCATAAACACGAGCAATGTAGGGATGATTGAGATTTTTGAGAACATCAAACTCTTCCTTGAAAGCATGGCGAGTAGCAGCCTTGCCACTCGTGCGTGATTTTCTTAAAAACTTGACGGCACAGTTTTGTCCGGTTTTACTGTCTTTGGCAAGCACGACCTCACCAGTCACCCCCCTTCCAAGGTACCTGATTTGCTGGTAGCGTTCTGAAAATCGGGGCATGTGATCCCTCAGAAAAGTTGTTTAAGACGCTTTGTAACCTCGTCTGCCGAAAGGTCAAATTTATCAGCCAAAGAATCAAGATTGTTGTCCGAGATTCTCTGATAGGCCACCTGTATGTTGCCCATTCTTTTTTCGTAATCGTCCAAAGACTCCTTGCGGCGTTTCATGAGCATCTCGGTGATAAATGATACAAACATCTGGTAGCATTCATTGATCAACGCATGCTGATACTCGGGGTCGAACCTGAATTCACTGCGTTTGGGCTGTTTGACGAGCATAACGGAACCGAGTCCGTGAATTCTGTGATTGTCCCTGAAAGTTTTAATGCGTCTTGAGGTAATGGTCGAAACCTGTTGGCTTCGCTTCTCGATCATGTTTGAACTGATCTCGACAAGATGCTCTCTGAGACGATTGAGTTCATTTACCACTTTAAATAATGATTCGGGCCTCATCGGGATCTGTGGGTATTGTTGCAGCATCTCCTCGATCGCGTCAATTTTCATGACAGGAAAATCACAGTCCACAAAATAATTAACAAGTTTAAGCGTGGCATTGAGTGGCGTGATCTCTTTGCGACGGGGTTGGTATTTCTCATCAAGGAGAGGTTCGTGATGATCAATAAGACATCTGACGACTGCATCGGGACAGTTCCAGTTGGCCGCAATCATCCCGCTAACAACCGGATGCAGGTGATAGTGCATCATGTCATTGATTGAGAGCAAGAGATCAGAAAAAGACTCATCTTTGAAGTCAACATTTTCTTCGAGAAGTGAGGGACTCAGCATCGAACAAAAGGCCTGTACACTGGCCGATTGCGCTAAAACACAGGTGTACAGATGATCAAAGTTAACGGTATCTGGCAGATAGGGCTTAAGCCTTTGAGTCATTAAACCTGCCAAACTAGAAAACTCATTAAACTGCTGTAAAAAGACAAGATCTTCACTGTAGTTGTAAATGCCGCATGGGTGCGATGCCACAAGCAACAGTGTTTTAAACTGTTCAATGGTAAGCCGGTTAAAACAATCCAAAATATTCAACGATGGGGCGTCATAAAAAAAGATGGTGTTGGCAGCGTACGTGATAAAGGGTCCAAAATAAGGATCCCTAGCCACATAGCCGGCAAAACTTTCGCCGTCGACTACATAATCCTGTATTTCGTAAAGATAACCATCCTTGCCCTTGTATTCAGCAAGCGTGCTTAAGATCATAAACAACGGCATGGGCATAATAGGCAGCCTGTAAAGACGAGAAACAGACTTGTGCATGTTGGCAAGTGCGGTTACAATTTTGGGATCAAGTTTTGTTGTAAACCTTTCGTCATACGCCTTTTTAAGCTTTTCCACAGCCAGTTCCCAGTCCGCGGCGTATTTTAAGGCGCCGTCTTCTGCGGGTTTGTCCTCGAATTTTTTACCGGCCTGATGCATGGCATAGGCCCGCCACTGCAAGAGTTTCTCAAGCGGGATTTCAAGTATTTTTGCAAGACTGATCATGGCAACTTTTTCTGGTATGAGTTCGCCGCATTCGTACCTCATGTAATCGCGGCGAGACATGCCCAGAGCCTCGGCCAGATCACCGCTGCGAATCCCCTTTTTTTCACGAACACGCATGAGCCGTGATCCAAAGTGCAGGTATTTAAGTGTGGTGCGCAGGGCCATTTTATCAATATTGCCCTCTCCGCTGATGTAAGAGGTGGTCTGATTGTCTGCCATAAATGATCCTTTCGTTATGGTGCCATTAACGACCACACCTTGTGTAAAAAAAACAGCGATTTTTTATTAAAGACCTGAGCCCCAAATGCCGTGTTAAGCGCTGTAAGCACAATGATGTTGTTGTCAAACTGCACACGCCTGAAGATAAGTGTTTTGCCCGTGTCAGCAACCACAAGATCATGATTATCAACAGGTGTAGAAGGGGTTACAACAAGTCGCCAGCCTTCACCGATGGGGTCCATGGCCCTGTCTTTGACAACGACCGCATAACAACAGGGATCATCCGGCCGTGACGTGTTACTGAGATAATCCAGAGGTTTTCCCTTAAAAAGACCCGCCTTGTCAAACTTGAGGGGACCATGCAGTCGCTTGGTGTTGACAAGACCTATCACGGGGACACCGGTGACAGCACCCGGTTTTTCACCTTCCTGTGCTGCCATGGCAAAGAGAAAGGAAAGATCAGTCCCCAGTGCCTCTGCGACCCGCTCCATCGTGGCCATGCCGACATTGTCTGCGATGTCGTTGTCCTGCTCGATGCAATTCATATAACTTAAACTGATAGCGGCATTACGTGCTAAATCCCCCTGCGAAAGTCCCTTACGACGCCTGATTTCTCTTATAATTTTTCCCAGTTTAATCATTTGATTGGCCTTTGTGCCTGTAAACCATATCACAATCAAAACAACCATCAACAATAAAATTGTAATATATTATAAAAAAACTTAGCAACTTTTATTTTAATATAGTCGAAAATAATTGCAAGAGTAATGTTAATCATTATGATATAGTTAATATGTGTCCCACGAATAATGCGAAGGACCAAAGGAGTATTCATCATGACAACAAACAACACATGCGACAATCCACTGAAAATCATGAATATTGTAAGACAGGCGGCCCATGACATCAGGAGTCCCCTTGAAGCATTAACCATCATCATAAAGTGTTGCGAAAAAAAATTAAACAGGGATGAGATGGCCATCATCGTCAGCGCGATGGACAGGATTAAGATAATTGCCAATGACATCCTTGAAGATCACCGTCATAAAAAAAACAACCTCAACTTGAAACACGTATCGATTACCGATGTTGCAAAAACTGTTGAAGATATTGTTGCCGAAAAAAAGATGCAATACATGGAAACACCTCAGATACACATCCTTGCGGATACGTATGCCGCCCAGTGTAAAAGTATGCGGCATAGAGGAATCAAGGTCGACTTGGATACCTTTGCCAGAACACTCTCCAACATCATTAACAACGCCATTGAGGCTGTCGAGGGCGATGGACGTGTGTTGATCACGTTCCATACACAAGGAAACCACGCCCTCCTTTGTGTTGCGGATAATGGCAAAGGTATTGACCCCAGTATCTTGCCCCTGCTGATGCAAGAAGGTGCTACATTTAAAAAAGACCACGGAAATGGGCTTGGGCTGTATCATGCCCGCCAGGCCGTCACATCGTGGGGAGGACTCATAAAAATCGAGTCAAACGCGGGCAGGGGCACCGTTGTGCACATGCAAATTCCCACAATCGCAAGGTGTTGGTGACAAGCATGATCCTGTTTGCTTGCAACAGTCGCCGTGTTAAACATCGCAGGCAAATTTTTCCGGCTTTTCTCTATCCTGTATATTCCCTTGAGAAAAAATGGTCGCCCTTGACCCGCCGCTTATTGTCGCGCCGATCGGGTGCCTTGCAACAAGTTGTTTTGTGGCTTGTTTATCAGCAATGCGCCCCATGATTATTTTTTTTAAATTCTGGAATATTCTTTGCTGCTTCAATGGTGTAATATAGTGGATCGGGGGGCAGATCGAGGGGGATGCAGTATTTGACACCGCTTAACATCGTATGACTGCTTACAACATGGGGTGATATTTAAAAAAGGGGGGCGCATGAACTTTCATATCATCACACAATCGCGCATCATCGTCTGTCTCTGTGTTTTATTTTTACTGCCCTGCCTTACGCACTGCGGCTCAAATTCTGCGATATCCACCTCCACATCAACCACATCTACATTCAGTCTGACGGGACAGGTCACCATGCCTTCGTCAGTATCCACAAGTGTGAGTTATCTCACAAAAGCCATACCCTCTTTGATCACAGAGGCCGCTGCGCCAGCTGCCCTCTGTTACATCTACAACAACACCAATCCACCCGCTGACGGCAGTTACATTGCAGAGGTTATGACCGGCAGTGACGGCACGTATTCTGCCGCCGTTGATATCAGCGATGTCAATGCCGGCGACACACTGTGCGTTGTCTGCGACGACGTAGGGATAAGCGGCTGTTTCGAACTGCCAACCGACCTGGGAACAGGTACAGCATCTCTTGGCACCGCCAACTTTACAACCACGCTTGTTGTGGAACAACTCAGAGACAGGCTCGGCTCAATCAACTGGGGGAGCCTTGATTTGGACGGGGCAGAGGCCGACTTTAACGTGGTGTGCTTTTTGAGACTGGCGGCCGAGCAGTGGGAAAATGCGGCCACACAGGGAGACTCCTATATCGAGGCCAATATGGGTTTGCTCGAGGAGCAGATGGCAGAGGCCCTGGTCAATTATCACAATGGAGAGGCCGGCACATATGCATCACCGGCCGACATGTATCAGGACATGTTCGATAATGACAGCACTTATAATATTGTGACCGGTGTTTTAGAGGATTACTATGCCGGCACACCGGGGACTGATGCTCCCGCCAGCCTTATTAAGACCGTAGAAACAACGGCCGCTGATGGCAGTTTCTGCGGCGAGATTCTTGCTGACGAGACCTACCTCGACACCGCCATGGATGTGTTGATGCAGGCAGGCAGCATTGAGGAATTCACACAAACATACGCCAACGCCTCTGCTGTTGAATTTTTGGTAGAAACGTTCGCGCAATATGAGGGTGATGATGGTTATGTCGATTTTGACAACGCCGGCTATGGATGGCACACTGATGCCTTTGCAGGCATGATGCAGGGGCTGGGCGGTTCCTATTCCGGTGCCTCGCCACAGATCATTATTACCCTCATGGGAAGCCTGCCCGCTGCGGATAATGCCAACTTTGACTGGGACAACTACGGCAGGGGCTATATCGCCACCTTTATGGATTACAGGGAGGAAGGCGGCGCCCCAAGCGCCGAAGAACTGGAGCAGATTGCTGGATACATTGCCTATCAGACCGAGGCCGGTATTATTTTTGACCCCACAACAGATGCGTACGCTAATTATGCGTGGCGTGATGAGTTTGAAAATGCCTACGATAATGGCACCAACGACTTTAACACCTGTGTCGATGATCCGGCATTATGTTATCAGACCTACTCAAACACCTATGTCACCGACACTTTTACTCAGTCAACAGCCACAACATGTGTTGTGGACGGCACTTGCGCGGCAACCGAAGACGTTTACATCTGTCCCGCTGACTGCGCCCCAACCAACACAGTGGTTACAGCTGTGTGCGGGGACAATTATTGCGATATCACCACGGGGGAACGGTATACCTGTCCCGCAGACTGCATAACCAGCACTTGCGGCAATGCGGTTTGCGATACCAGCGAGACAACGGCCAGTTGTCCTGTGGACTGCCCGCTGATAAACACACCGGGAACAATAAGCAAACCAGATCTTTCCGGTCTTTATTATTGGGGGTCATCGGTTCTCGCACCCTGCAGAGATAAACTTGGCGGCGGGGTTTCTGTCTCGCTGATGTCCCGAAATACGGAGAATTCGGCATACAATGTGTTGAATGCGGGAACTGCATTGGGTTACATCACAATTAATTCTGTCGATAACAGTTCCGTAGACACAATTTACTGGTGCGCCTTTACCGGCATAGGTTCTGTGAACAACGGCTATTACTGCGAGATGCGCGGCTCAGGTACCTATAATCTGTACCCCACCGTTGTCATAGGGATAGATGAGTGTCTTAACACCGCAATCAAGTATTGATTGTTTTGTGACCTGACGCCACACACCCTCCATCCCCCAACGAGATTTTACTCCGGCAGAAAAAAGTACTCCGGTTCCAAGTTACTAACTTGACTTTGATGCCCGAAGGAAATCCCCTTGGGGGACGCGGTTGAATTCTTCCATCTTGCGAGGGATGCACCCGCGCTCTGTCTACCTTGAAATTCCTAGACATTCAAAAACAATCTCGTCTTGACCTGTCAAACATCGTCCCATTATAGCCTTGGAACATACAAACATACATATCACGTGGGAGGAATTATGAGAGCAATGTTTACGGGTCCGCAGCCAAAAATTTTGATGCTGGGTGTGGGTGAGCAGGGTGGGTGTATTCTGGACATGTTACTTAAAGACGGGTTTCATGACATCCACATCGTGGATAAAAACACGGCCAGGGTCACAGCGCTCACACAACAATACGGCAACGCAGTGAGAGCCTGTACCGACGCCCCTGATTGCCTATCGGGGGATCATACAGACCGCTTTGTTAAAAGTTATGACGCTGTCATCGATTCCCTGCCTGCGAGATTTTCATGGCCATACATGCAGGCTGCGGCACGCACCGGCACAAACATGGTCAGTGTTTCATTTCTCGAAGAAGATTTTATGTCACTCGATGGCACAGCGGCTAAAAACGGCTCACTTATTATCCCCGATGCCGGCGCAGCCCCGGGACTTGTGGGTCTGATGGCGGCCCACGGCAGCGCACTTCTTGACGGGGCCGATGTCATCATCGAAAAACTCGGCGCCCTGTCGGCAAGGCCCACTCCCCCTTATTTTCATGCCAACATGTGGTGTACAACAGACCTTATGGAAGAATATATCAGACAGGCCCTTGTGCGCGTTGATGGCGAGCTTAAACGAGTCGATCCTCTGCAAACAATCGAACGCGAAATCATCAGGGGCATGGGCGAAGAAATGGAATCCTTTATCACCGATGGCGTGCGGTCACAGGCGCAAAACCTCCCCGCAGTCAAAACATTTATCGAAAGAACCCTGCGCATCAAGGGTCATCTGGCGTTCATGAAAAACCTGTTTCATGCGGGTGCCTTAAGTTACAACGACATCACGCTGCCAGACGGCAGCACGATAAAGGCTTACGAGCTGCTGGCCAAAATACTGGACAAACAGTTCGGCAACCTGCCTGCGGAGGACAGGTTTGTCATGGACATCACGGCCTCAAAGGGCAGCGCAGCAAGCCAAAGGCGCGTCAATATTTTTTACCTGATGGCATACGACCACAAAAATAAAATCGGCGCCCTCACCAAGGCCGTAGCGTTGACTGCGTACATCAGCCTCAGACTCATGCTCGATGGCACCATTACTGAAAAGGGCGTGTACCCCTTGGAGCGACTGGGCCACAGGCCTCATATATATCAGGCCTATATCAACGCCCACCGCGAGGCAGGGGCAAGGATCGATGAAGAAAGTGCTGTATAGTGTGCCCGCCTCGAGACTGTCGATTTATGCAATAAATCGACAGTCTCTATCCCTGTGGGAGATAAATATTGTGGTTTTTGATTAAAAAAACATATCAATTATCCATAATTCTGGAAATAATCTTCCAAAATTATTGCCTTTATGGTCCTGTTTTTAAACCACACCAAGGAATCAAAAGGCTCTCGTCTATAACGGACCCATGACAACACTGAAGCACAAAAATAAAACAATACAGGCGATCCCTCCTTTTATGATTACGGAGTTGGAAGGGTTGGTGTATGATCATTGACAAGCCCAATTTCTTTAAGCCCCTCTTGCCAAAAGGATTTTTCTTTAAAAAATTCCCTGAGAAAGTAAACCAATAAACTAATATGACGGAGGTCGAAATTTTAAACGGAATAAAAATAAAAAAAGTTAAACTTTTTTCACTTTTTGGCCGGTTAACACGCAACCTGATAGGGTTTATTCCGATAACTCTTTCAAATAAACTACAATTAAAAGGGATAATATTATGGCTGAATTACCTCCTGTGGGTTGTTACTACACAACCAATGCACCTGGCTTTGAAGGCAAGAAAAAACTGGTGTGTGACCAAAGTGGTGAGGGAACACTTAAGACCGACGGGCCCACACAAGAACCAGATGGCGCGCAACATGCCGCAAACACCGATATGACCCAGCGATCAGATGACCCCTTCAGGTTTTCGCCGGGTGTGGATATTGACTACAATACCTTTTGCGAGGGGGTTGCGTTTATCAGAGACATGAGACTCTTTAACGGCGTTGCACAGGGGATGGGTATGGGCATGGAGGCCGTTGCCCAGATTGACGACTTTATTATGGAAGACATGGCCCACACCCTGTTTTTTGATCCCGCGATGGAGGCCATGGGGGTTGAGCCTTTAGAAGAGGGGAGCGTTGAAAAAATGACCTTTGATTGGGGGGTGAGGACTGCCAATGCCGTAGGGATTTTTGCAATGTACCACCGTTTTATAGGCCCCGGTAAGGCGTTTCCAACATGGGCGCAATTTAAAAGTGCGGCGGCCAAATACATGCCCTTTATTGGGATGATGTATCTCATGGAAACCAAACTTGTCAGTTCGCCCGATGCCGTGCTCAACGCGGTAGGACTGGACGGGCTTGAGGGGTGGCAACATGATGCGGCCTACTGGGGGATTTTAGGCACAGGCACAGCGGGGGCCCTGGCCTATATCAATCACGAATATGTTAAACCAGTTTCTGAGGGTGGTAAAACCCTCTCCGCAAAATCTGGTGTGGCCTGGATTTCGTTTTGGCTCGCCTACTCCCTCTATTGGAGAATCATGACAGATCAGGGTAGGGCGTTGCAGTCTGTTGATGGGCAGGATGTATCGGGGCTTAATCCCCTGGATTGGGAGTGGGACTATGTTAATCCAGATACGGCGGCATCGGGCTATTGGTCATGGGCTGTTGCAGCACCTGCGTGGGGGGTTTTGGGAGCAGTGTCGAGATTTTTAACAGACTTTGAATCAAGGGTACTAAATCTGATAACAAGGGGCAAGGTTGGTGGAGGAGACTTTAACAGTCTCATGCAACTTTCGGGGGCAGAAACGGTAGCCATTGACGCCGCCGCCCCGGAGATTCTTGGTAGAAAACTCAAGTTTGCCTCGGGCGCCTTTGCCAAGGCGGCCGCAAAACCCAGCCGTGTGGCCTACTCGCTTACGATGTTTGCAAATGGTCTTATTGCCGGCATGTTTGCAGGCAATGCCATGCAACAGGTTCGTGATTACAAAGACCCTTCAACGCTACATGGTTCGTCGGTAAGAACCGTGTTTACGGGCGGCGCAAATGTTCCGCTCACACATTCTCTTAAAATTCTGGGTTCGGATGTCAGTCATTATCAGTATTATCTGGCAGGGATGCTCTTTTTATACCCCTATGAGTCCTGTAACGAAATTAAAGAGAGTCTCAGTACCATTGCGAGATATCAGGCCCACAAATTCAAGGCGAGTGTTGATCCTGTCGAAAAAAGGGAGATCGCGGGTTTGATTTATAAGCTGGGTCTGGCATCACTGCCAGGCACCTGGGACGGCAAAGAGTACAAGCACGGTGAACGTGACGAGATTATCAAATCTGTCAGTCAAGATCCAAAACTCTGGACTGAGGTTAATGATATTGCCGATTCTGTCGAAGAGGCCCTGATGGCCAGGGGGGTTGTAGTAGAGGAGATTGATCTTGATGAGTTTAGGGCCGTGATTGAAGATGCTATCAAATTGGAGAGTGGTTCATAAGATGGGGCAATGTGTTAGTGAAGGTGGGTAGGGGGGCAAGGCAACGTATTAATTTTTTTAGGAGGGGGTCAGAAAGGAATTTGTGCCACCCAAAGTAAGTGAGCAAAGAGTCGTAAAACTTGAGCTTGGTGATTTTGTAGTCAGGCTCAAAGAATGCATCGCAGACAGGATCGTCTCGGCCGAAGAGGCCCTGGATCTCTATGCCCTTGCCGATACCTCAAACAACCCTTCGGTCAGATTTTTTTTCACTCAATTTTTAACAGGGGGTGCCTCTGTAACTCGCTACACTAATGCCACGATTGGGCCAGGGCACGGTTATTTTGATTCAAAGCCAGCCCACATGTACACGGCAAGGGATCCTTATTTTAAAGATCAAAATCTTTGTTTAAATTTTAGTGGTGACTCCCTCAAACTCCCCTGTATAGAACCCGATCTTGTCGACGGGATTTTTGGTTATAATGCACTCGCATCTGTTGACGTTCCCTCTATGGGCGCACTCGTTTTTACAGACCCGGCGGTTAAGGCCCGTCTGCAACGCGATGCCCTGCAAAATTGGGATGTTAATTCCAAAGATATTTCCATCACAAATGCCTTTAACATCATCAGAGACTATACGGGTGACGTGATCATGGTGAGGTCCATTTTGGAGAGGGTTTTTAAACAAATTTACACGCCCGCGGCCGCATCAGCCGTGATGGCCCTTACGCTTTCGATATTTTCGACATCGCCAAATATTATTACCACAGAAAGAGGCGCCTATGCGCGCATGGCCTATGCCAGCGCATGCAATTGGCGCGAACGTTATTCGAGGATGACCATTGCCTACAATCTCACACAGGAACCGCAAGTTAATCAGGCTGATGTGATGAGTGATGAAGGTTTTGTTGTTGAGGCAAAAAGAGAGTGGGTGGATGTTCCCATCAAACCGTCCATTGCTTATCCTGATATTCCCTCGGACTCTCAAGCTTTGTTGAGGGCTTTAGAAAACGAAAAAAACGAAATCCTTGACGCGTGGCAAAGTCATATCGAGGCAACACGTGCGCACCCCGACACAGAGCGGGAGATTCCACGACTGCAGCTTGAGTACCAGGCCCTGATCAGGGCTTACGAAAAATACCAGACACCCCAAAACGACAAGATGGTTTTTTCGTGGACCTATTTAAAACGCACTTTTTCGCAAAAGGAATACACCGTCGAGGCCTTGACGGGGACCTTGCAGTGGATGCTGACCGCCTTTACGAAGGATGATTCGGAGCTTGCCGCCATTTTGGATAAGGACCTTAATTTTGTGCGCGCCCTGGCCAGTGGTGATCCAGACGCTGTCTCCGTGGCCCTTTACATGGGCGGGGGATTTTTTGGTCCCTGGGTTGTCGAACAGGGGCTCCCGACAGTACTCAGAGTGGCGCACTGGCTGGCCTCGACCTTTATCCCTTTTTTATCGGCCCCCGTACCCGCAACGGCAACCAGCATCACCGGTTTAAGGGCAAGCATTCTGGCTGCAGAGGCCGAAATAGCTTTACTTGAAGGCGGTACGGCTGTTGCCGCAGGCAGGTTTGCCGGTTTATTAAATTTTGCATCCAAATTTGCAAGGTTTAATCTTTACGCCGCTGTTGTGATGACCACGTATTCTACCCATGATTTTTATGATTCGGCAACAGACCGCTTTGGGGTGTCTTTGTCCTTACCCGCGTGGACAGCGGCCCCCGCAGCCTTTATGGAAAAAAGATATCAGTTGACGGAGGACCTCCCTTCGGCAGAAGAATTTAAAGACAGATAATTTTAATCAAGGGTTGATATGGATCCCTTTTTAAAAACCACCAAACAGATTGTAAAAAATTATCTTTCAATCACCGGCAAAAGTTAAAAGTCATGGATAGTCACACCCTGTCGCGTCCCATCAATATTGAGAATCATGTTCCAGCTCAAATGAGACTCACGGACTCATTTAAGGTTCAAGTCCGTCCAGTGGAATTATTTGAATTTTAAATTGTGCCCGGAGCCGGGACCCAGAAGACGATTGGGATCTTTGTTGTTGATGTTTAACGGGTAGAGTTCCTTGATTGTATGAATCAACTGAAGACATTCCTCCGAAAGAGGGACGGGCATCTTCTTGTTTAAAATAGCCAGGATTGTCTTGCCGCCACCTTTTCAGATACTCTTTTTTCCTCTTATTCTGGCATTCAGGCCTTCCACAGGTCTCTTGTTTTCCCTTGGTTCTGGGATCTGGTTTATAAAAGCGACCACAGCTCTTGCACTTTGGGGTGATGCGTTTTTTTATGCACATCAAACTATTATCATTGAAGAAATCAAAAATAAGAAGAATCAAATTGAGTTAAATTGAATAAAATACAATGTGATTTTTGGCTGGAATCAAACGGAATAAAAATAAAAAAAGTTAAACTTTTTTCACTTTTTGGCCGGTTAACGCGCAACCTTTGTATCAAATATAGCGATAGGGCGTATCAGAAGAAGAGCTGAACTCAAAAGAAAAAAATCCCAACTTTATGAACTTTATGAAAAATACAACCCTCATACTCTGCATCCTGTCCCTTCTCGTTTTACACACAGCCTGTAGGTCAAAAGCAACGACAGAAGAATTTAACTCTGATTATTCAGAAAGTGACGAGAACGACAACAGCACCAGCGATGAAAAGATAGACCTTGGTCAATCCGATATCCCGCAAACCTATATGCTTGTTGATTTTGGCGGCTCTGCCCAAGACAATATTTATGGGATCGAAGAATGGAACACCGTGATCACTGGATCCGGCGTCGCATATGTCACCCAAAAAGAAATTACCGGAGTCACGCTCACCACAGAAACGGAAAAGTTTGCAAGTCATGTGGGGATGACCGGCCCTGCCCTTAAACTGGACGCCGGCGACATGGTCGTTGCCTACTGGCACAACGCAACCAATGGTATGGTCACCCTCTGGCGACCCCTCATCAGTTTTGTGGATATCGATCAGCCCGAAGACAAAGAGGGGGCTCCTCAGTGGTATGCCATGAAAACTTTCGACGGCCCGACACGATTTGACTACATTCACGATGGCAGGCCCATGAAAAGTGTTTATGTCATTACATCAACAGAGACGGCGCCGGGTAATTCTCCCCCAACGGAGGGGTGGCGCAGTGTGATCAACTTCAATCAGAACAGCACTTTCGCGGGGATTATCCTGGACAAGGTAGAAATCATCAAGGCCGCGCAATGCAAGCCGTCCGCCCCTTCAAATCTCAACCTCACTCTCAACGCAGCAAACCCGACATCCAGTGTCAAACTCGCGTGGACAGCATCTGTCGGTGATCCCCCTGTCAAGTATTACAAAATCATACGCAATGGACTCTGGATCGACAAAACCCTGGAGACACAATATACAGACTGGCACCTCAATCACTCCACACAATATACGTACACGATCACTGCCATTAATACTGTGGGGATCAGCAGCGAAAAATCCGGGGAGGCCGCCATCACCACTGCTGTTTTTTCATCCGCAAAACTCATCAACCCTCAGCATGATCTGGAATACCTCGGCGCCTTCAGGTTTCCCACACAGACAATGGGCGCGTCCGGCTGGGCCTACAGACTCGGCGATCTCACTTACTATCCCGATGGAGAAGGGGGGGCTTTTGGTCCCGGTGCTGCAGACGGTTATCCCGGAACTCTCTTCGCGTACGGGCACATCCATCAAAGAATGATCGCCGAGATCAGCATCCCCGAGCCCATCATTGCAGACAGCTACGAAGAGCTCCCCGCAGCCGTTCACATTCAACCTTTCGCAGATGTCATCCCCGATAATAACCCCGGTTCATCCGACAAGGCATCACCAGGCTTGGAATATCTTGAATCCAACGATTTGTTCTTCACCATCTTTGGCGACAACTACAATGTGAGTTACAATAAAAAACTGTCACATGGCGCTTTTAAGATGAACCCGAATCTTGCGAACGCATTTGTCTACGGACTCTGGTGGATTGGCAACAAGGAAGATTCCGACAATCCCAACTATTATGCCTACGCGCATTTTCTTTTTGAAATCCCTCAAGCATGGTCCGACACCCACACACCCGGCAAACAGATTGCCTCGGGTGCCAGCAGGGCAGGTGGTGGGCCGCAGGGACCAGGGCTGGTTGCCGTACAAACCAATGAGCAGCCCGCACCAGACGCGGAACTGGGGTTTACAACACTTCTGCAATACGACCTTAACGGCAAGGGCCCTGTCACCATGAACGGCTGGATCGAAAACGATGCGTGGACGGGCGGCGCCTGGCTCGAGGCCGGTTCACGATCTGCTGTGGTCTTTGTGGGTTCGAAGGCCCGTGGTGAGTACTTTTATGGTTATGCCGATGGGACTGTCTACACAGATGTGATCGACAATATCCCGCCCAATACCTCAAGTAGTGATGTTGGCAGCAAAGGTGGGGGTGCCCGCAGCTACGAATCAATGATGATTTTTTACAACCCCGATGACCTTGCAAGTGTCGCAAATGGTTCATTAACGTCAACCGCGCCGCAACCCTACGCTGCGATTGTTCTCGATGATTACCTTCTCAAAAAAAACACCTACAGTCCAGATACCAAGGCACTGCTTGGTGAGACGGCCTATGACAGAGAGGGAAATCTTCTTTTTGTCATCGAAAACAATGTTGCTGTCCCCAAGGTTGATATTATTCATGTCTGGAAAATAAAATAGACTGTGACCATCCCTACCTACCATACCTTAAATTCCCTTTTACAAACCCACAGGTTTCTCTGAGGAGCCTGTGTACAACCCCAAAAGTTGGTTGAGTTTTTTCTTAATCCACAGTATGCTTCGCGCCGCTGTCACAAATGAATTCCACAACTGTTAAAAACAAGACCGTCCTTGCCCTTGCTGTTTTTATTTTTGCTGCATCTGCAGTGTTATCGCCCGCCCTCTCAACAAAACCGGCGCTCGCCAGCGAATCCCTCTCGGTCAAGGTCATCAAGGATCTCAAGGTCGTCGAGGATTCCGCAAGGGTTGACGAAAAGGGAGATGTCACCTCTGCCTTCATCAAAGAAAATAAAACCATTGCGGGCATCAAATATTCAAAGGACAGTTTTATCGAATTCCACGATAATAAAAAACTTAAAAAAGCCACACTCGTACTCGACACAATCATTCAGGGGATCAACTGCCTCGAAAAAACAGAGGTCCAGTTCTACGAAAGCGGCAAACTGTTATCGGCAATTCTTGCGGCGCCTACAACTTTTACAGGCAATCACTTTGCCAAAGGGACCAAAATCTGGCTCTACGAAAAAGGCGGGCTTGAATCCGCAGAGCTTGTTGCCAAAACCCCCATTCAGGGCGTTGAGTTTCCCGAGTTTACAAAACTCTTGTTTGACAGCGTGGGAAAACTAAGACAAGCGCGAGTCCCCGAAACCCTCTCCATACAGGGGATCAACATCGCAAGGACTGGCAACGTCGAGTTTTACAACAACGGCAAACTCAAATCGGCCTTTCTTGCGCAGAACACCAACATTCAGGGCATCAATTGTGCACGCGATAAAAAAGTCATGTTCTATCCCGATGGCAGGCTCAACGCCGCCTACCTTGCCGACAACACAAACCTGCAGGGGATCAATCTTTTTAAGGGAACCATCGTGGCTTTAAGTGAGACAAAAAAACTACAGGGCGTGATGTACGGCGAAAACCTGACCATTCAGGGGGTCGAGTGCCCCAGGTTCACCGCAATCAAATTTAACGAAGACGGCTCTCTCGTTCCAGAATCATGCCGGTAAAACCAAAAAATCCAATCCATGTTTTAGAACGCATACACAGGGACAAAGCGCGCAACCTGAAAAGCCCTGAATGAGGGATGAACCCCCATCAAATACCGATGCACAGACGCAAACAGGGCATCAACTGCAGTCCTAAAATTCATATGACCACTACCACCAGATTCCCCACCGCCTGTGGGCCATGGAGAATTTAAGGGCGGTCCTCCGGGAACATGAGGCATGACAACACCGCCGCTACCGCCGGTCTGTCCGGGAGGTGAGATATGTTCACCACCGGGGACGTGGGGATGCGGGCCTGATGGCCTGTGGGGTTGCGGGGAAGCCTCCGGTGGCCTGCCATGCACGCTCATCATGACATAAGAGTCCAGGGCCTGTGGTCTCGCCGATGTTGTCCTTGCGGGCGCAAACGCACTCCACGCTGCTGTTGACGAAGCCATCACTGATGGCCATACTGCTCTCATTCCAAACATATATTCCCCTTTCTGCTCTTTGTTTTTTTACGGTTCATGCATGGGAATTTCAAAGTCAATCGAGCGCGGGTACATCCCATGCAAAACAGAAGAACTCAGCCGCGTCATAGACAAGTTAGTAACTTGTGTTTTTGTTATCGGGTTCTGCTGCGTGATGTTGCGTAAAATCACAAAAAAATTTGCCACCAAGAACCACCGATCCGTTATCCTAAAAACATCTATAGGGCGTGTTGACAAGTTACTAACTTGACTTTGACGCGGTTGTATTCTTCCATTTTGCGAGGAATGCACCCGCGCTCTGTCGACTTTGAAATTCCTATACATCGAGGTATTAAGGCATCAAGAAATGATTGTCATGCAATTGTTTTGATCTACGCAAACGTATCGCGGGGGCGTGTGCCCCTGATCTGGGCGAGACAGCTGTCTTTTTTGGAGTCGGTGTAAGGGTTGTTGTATTCTGCGGCGTCGGCAATAAACATGGCCCGCTGGTTGTAAGAGGTGATCTCCTGATACTTTGAATAAGCGGTCTGGTTTGCCATGATAAAACTCGATGAGGTGTCTGTATGAACTGTTGACGTCGCTCCATCGTTGATTTCTTCATACTCGGCATCAATGTATTCAACACCCGATGGCCTGCTGATGGGAGCGATCTGCGTGTCTTGATGATGAACCCTTGCAAGGGAGCTCGACGGCACATTGTTCGATCCCTGAACAGGCGGCGTTAAGGCAAAAAGTCTGGTATTCACACGCATACTTTATCAATATGCAACAAACATACCAAACACAGGGCACAGGTGACCATTTTTTTGTTTGTGATTTTAAATGGTTAGGCAAGTACAAATTAATGTAAGTTTATCAAAATAATAAACTGTGGTGTGGATTATCACTTTGATCGATTAACAAGGGGGCGGAGTCGCCAGAAAATAACGCCTCTGATTATAAAGATGACGACACGCCGATCATCTGGCACCCCATGTACCCCTGCAAGGCATCTGGCACAGTGATCGAACCATCGGCATTCTGGTAATTTTCTATAACTGCAATCAGCGTACGGCCCACAGCCAGAGCAGAACCGTTGAGGGTGTGAATAAACTGGGGCTTGCCATCATCGCCCTTAAACCGTGTATTCATGCGCCTTGCCTGAAAGGCCTCGCAGTTGGAACACGACGAGATCTCACGGTACCTGTCTTGACCCGGAAGCCAGACCTCGATGTCGAAGGTCTTTGCCGCACCAAAGCCCATATCGCCCGTGCAGAGCACAACGGTCCTGTAGGGCAGTATTAACAGCTCCAGGACGTGCTCGGCATCTTTTGTGAGCGCTGCGAGTTCATCGTAAGAGTGCTCTGGCATGCAAAGCTTGACCAACTCAACCTTATGAAACTGGTGTTGGCGCACAAGACCCTTGACATCCTTGCCGTACGAACCTGCCTCGGAGCGAAAGCAGGGTGTGAAGGTGCAAAATTTTTTGGGCAGATCTGTTTTTAAAAGCGTCTCGCCCCTGAAGATGTTGGTCACGGGGACCTCTGCAGTGGGGATGAGGTAGAGACCCACGTTTGTTTTAAAAAGCTCCTCTTCAAATTTGGGGAGCTGTCCCGTTCCCACCAGCGCATCCGCATTCACCATATAAGGGACAATGATCTCCTCGTAGCCGTGCTCCCGTGTGTGCAGATCAAGCATGAACTGGATGAGCGCCCGCTCCAACCTCGCCAGCGCCCCGCGATAAATGGCAAATCGGGCACCTGTCATCCTGGCCGCCCTCTCAAAATCAAGCATTCCCGATTTTTCTCCAAGCTCCCAGTGTTCCTTTGGTTTAAAATCGAAGGTTCTTTTTTCCCCCCATTCGCGCACCGTTTGATTATCGGCCTCTGATTTTCCCAAAGGAACCGATGCGTGCGGCAGATTTGGAATCACGAGCATCGTGTCTTTAATTTTAAGCTCGATCTCCGATTGTCTTTGCCCCGTCTCTTTAACCCGTGCAGCAACCGCCTGCATCTCGGAGAGGATTTGTGAAGCATCTTTTTTTTCTTTTTTTAAGAGGGCAATCTCTTTTGATTTTGTATTTTGAAGGGCCCGAAGGCTGTCAAACTCACGCTGCACCTGTTTTCGCGATTCTTCGAGTGCGAGAAGCTCATCAAGGCACAGATCGGAGTTTCTATTTTTAAGGGCGTCTTTGACAAGATCAAGATTGCCGAGCACCCATTTGATATCAAGCATGGAGATTCCTTTACTCTTCGAGAAGTTTAACCCTGTCCTCAAGGCTCATCTGCATCACCGCATTGGCATCGCTGTGATTAATTTTAACCAGGGATTTTTCGAGATCAAAATCTGGAGAAAACTTTGGAGTGTGGCAGGACACGCAGGATTTTTTGGTGGCCTCTTTTTGTGCCGTCTTGTCTTTTTTGGACACATGGGGGCCTCCCCTATCGTGACAGTTTTCGCAGGTCACATTTTGAAACCAGGGAGGCACACGCACAATTTCCTCTCCTGTTTTTGGATTTTTGATCGACTTAAAACCGCCCTCTGTATTGAAACCCACCGTGTGACAGCCGACACAGGCGGGATTGACGTCTTCACCCCTGATTTCAAGGGTTCGCCAGGCCCGGGCATGCCTTGTTACCGCCCATGAGGTATATTCTTTTTGATGACAGATGGCGCACGCATCAACCCCGCTGTATTTTTTTTCGTCGAGCTGGGGTTGATTCTGGATCCCCAGAATGTCCCTTAACAGCGTCAGGTAATTATTGTCCATGTTCTCCGAGTAACCTGTCCCATGCAGACGAATAAGGCCTTGCCTGTCGATCACAAAATTTTCTGGAACAGCCCCTTCGTCGGAAAATAATTTTCTGATCTCTCTTTTGGGATCAGCAATGATCGGCCATGTGTACTTAAAAGAGTCATAGAGCTTTTTTTCCTCGCCCTCAAGTGCCACGGCGGAGACGGCAATCACTTCTAAACCCTTAAGTTTAAACTCGGGGTAAATTTTTTCGTTTAAAAATTTCATCTCGTGCTGGCAATGAGGACAGCGCGGCGAAAAAAACAACACAATGACAGCCTTTCCCCTGTAGGAACTCAGTTTAATCTCCTTGCCGTCTACTGTTTTTGCGGTAAATTCGGGGGCCGCAGGGCGGGTGCCCAGTTCTGGATGCCTCGCATCGTATGCCTTGATGCTTAAATTTTCCCTGAGATAATCGAGAAATATTTTTTCACCACCGGCCATACCGGAAAAGGCGTAGCGCTTGATTCCAAATGAAGGTTTGTGATCCTTTGCAGAGAGACCCACAAGGCACACCTCGTGTTCCACATTAAATCTCTCGGCAATTTTAAGCGCGGCATCTTCAAGGATCACGGGAAAATCGATCTGTTGAATCTTTAAAAAATCACCGATTTTGTCCCTGTCGTTGTAATCGATATTAACAAGAAATATTTTGAAATTGTATTTTTGCTCAAAGGGCTTGAGTTTTTTTAGCGCGATCAGCATATCCATCGCGTCTTTGTGCTTGATGCTAAAGAAACCCAGGATCAGCCTTTGATCCTGATACCGGGCAGAATCAAACAGCGCGCCATCAAGCATCTGCGCGCCAAAAGGCTGGTCGGCCTCCGCCTGCGGTCCATCGGGCTGCATTTTACCCTTGTCTGCAGTCATGGCGGGTTTGTGCGACGTGTCGTTTTTTGCGCCGTCTGTCGCCTTTCCCTTTGAACAGGCCCAAAGACACAGGGTCATCATGATCAACCAGATAGTAAGGTAAGTGTTTCGTTTCATCCCGTCTGTCTATAAAACTTTGCCCAACAAATCAACTACACTCAAACTACACTTGGTTTACCATTATGTGACTTGAAGTCTTAATAAATGAGTCAGGGTTCCGCAGAGAACCCTGCAAATAAAACGACAGGTTTGACCCCTCGTTTTTTTTTTGATACTCGCGCACATGCTCTGCCTGTGTCTTACACATGCAGATCTTATTTTAAAAAGGACGTGATCATGAAAAAGTTGTTCGCAACCGAGGACTGGTGGGCGGTGTGGCTGGGGTTGGTTATTGTGGTCCTTGCCTTGCCCGTTGCCTTTGGCACTGACCTGCTCGGCTGGGTTGTCAAGACAAACGTGTGGCTCGATCCTGCAAAGGCCTTTACAGCCGCGTCAAAGACGTACGCGGAAATACCCGGGCTTGTCAGTTTGTTTCTCACCTATCTGGTCATGACGGCACTGCTCGGCATGGGCTCCTTCGTCATGCGGTTTTCTCTCAAACGCTTTCTGGCAGGGTTTGGCGTGATCTTCTGGATCAGTGCCGTCTGCTGGTTTGTGGGTCACTATGCCTACATCGCACAGACACCGGACAAACTCGAAGCCACAGGCATTGGCTGGTCCCTGGGGCTTACCGGCGAGGCCGGTTTTATTGTGGCCCTGCTTGCGGGTCTCGCGATCGGAAATCTTTCACCAAGACTCACCCTGTGGCTCAAAGAGGCGTGCCGCCCCGAATGGTACATCAAAACAGCCATCGTCATCCTTGGCGCCTCCCTCGGCATCAAGGCTGCGGGGGCTACCGGGCTGATGACAACCATCATGCTGCGAGGGCTTGCTGCCATCATCGAGGCCTATCTTGTGTATTGGGCCGTTGTGTATTTTGTCGCCAGAAAATATTTTAAATTCAGCCGTGAATGGGCCGTGCCACTTGCCTCAGGGATCTCTATCTGCGGTGTTTCTGCCGCGATAGCAACCGGGGCAGCCATACGTGCCAGGCCAGTCGTGCCCATCATGGTTTCTTCTCTGGTTGTTGTCTTTGCGGTGGTTGAGCTGATTATCCTGCCCTTTGCAGCGCAGACCTTTCTCTCACACGAACCCATGGTCGCCGCGGCATGGATGGGGCTGGCCGTCAAAACCGATGGTGCTGCTGTTGCGAGCGGGGCCATTACCGATGCACTCATCCGCGCCAAGGCCGCCGGGTACGGTGTCAACTGGGAACCCGGCTGGATGCTGACCACCACAACCACCATCAAAATTTTTATTGATGTCTTCATCGGCTTCTGGGCCTTGATTCTGGCCATTGTCTGGGTGTACGCCATCGACAAAAAGCCCGGCGAAAAGGTGCAGCTTAAAGACATTGGCCAGCGTTTTCCCAAATTTGTCTTCGGTTATTTTCTGCTTTTTCTGCTCACATTTGCGGTGGCTTTGGCGTGGCCCCAGGCAATCAGTGGTCTTAAAGACGCCACGGGAGAGGCCGATGTCTTTCGCGGTCTGTTTTTTGTTGTGACTTTCTTTACCATCGGGCTCAGCGCCAATTTTAAAAAGCTATGGGCCGAAGGGATCGGCCGCCTGGCACTTGTCTACGTTATTTGTCTGTTTGGTTTTATTATCTGGGTCGGGCTGGGGATATCATGGTTGTTCTTTCACGGTGTGTTTCCACCCCTTGTCAACGGAGGATCATAACATGTCTCATGCACAACACACGGATCAAGAAATCGAAAAAAAACTGGCCCAGGAAATGGCGGCCATCCCCTACGAGCCGCTCCTCCCCATCGAAAAAAAACTGATCGCATGGAGTCTTGTCATTGGGGTGAGTCTGCTGCTCGTGCTCATGTGGGTGGTTTAAAATTATTCCCTTTTCGTTCCCCAAAAAAACATCGTGTGCGACTCGTTTGCCGCCACGATTTTATTTGTCTGCGGCAAAAAACCACCGGACCTTTTGATGCTGATGTGATTCTCCCCAAGGATCCCCTCAATCTCGTTAAAATCAAACCACGAGTGATGGGGATCGGGATCAAGACGTCCTGACGTAAACTCACACCACCCGATATTTTTTGTGGTGAGAAAGATCTGGCCAGGGGCCTTGAGCCTCAGGCACAGGGCCCCTATAAAATCCGCCGGTCGGTGGCCGCATTGTTGCAGCGTCCCGATAGAGGTCACAAGGTCAAACCTCTGCCCGTCATCGGCAAGGGAAACAAGGTCGTCAGCAAAAAATTTTACATGGCCTGCAAGATTTTTTGACCGCGCCTCTTTGATAAGATCATTCACCGCGTCCACGCCAAACCTGTAAGGGACAGCGATCCCCGCCTTGTCCACATACTCAAATAACGCTCCTGTGGAACAGCCTGCATCGAGCCAGGTGTTGACACGCTGCCAGTCAACCAGCAAGTGACAGAGTTTAAAGCGGTTGAGCATGCTCTGATGACTTGACCACTTTGCCTTTTCGTAATCATTTTTTTTAAGACTGGCCTCGCGGTACTCCGCAATCACACCCTTGATGCTGATGTCCCTGTACTGTGACTTTGCGGGCGTCTGTTTTTTTTCTTTTACGGCCATAAATGCAGGGTCACAAGTGACGATACAAACTTAAGCCCCATCTTTCTGTAAAAATTAAGTGCGGGGTAGTTGTTGGTCTGCGTCCCCACCTCGAGGATGTTAAAGTCATCGGCATAGTGTTTAAAAAAAACTTTAAAAAGCGAGTGCGCCACCTTTTTGTCCTGATACTTCGGGTGAACGGCGATGATGTTGAGATAGCCAAACTTGAGCCCCGGCCCCTGGGACAGTGCCCTGTCCCGTTCGCAACAGATCACACCCACAGGAACCCCCTTGTGTTTTGCAATCACCTTGCAGGTCTGCGGGTTATTTAAATGACTCTCTACAAGCCGTTTGTAAAAACGCGTCTTAAGCCTCTCCGTCATGCGGGTGTCGTTGTAAATACGCCCCGTGACAAAGGCGTCCCTGGCAAACGCTGCTGTCTTTGATACATCACCGCTGCTTAATCTTTGCGCCGCTGTAAAGACAATCCCTCGGACAGATTGGGTACCCTTTAAGGCAGGCATATTTGGTGTGGCAATAAGGATATTGAGCGTGTCCACCACCTTAAAGCCGTGGCCCTGCAAGAGACTGAGCAGATCCTTATTGTTGTCCGAGATCCGGACGGTCAGGAGTTTGATCCCCTGTTTTTTTGCCATGCGAACAATGTGGGCAAGGAGCGCCGCAATGGTAGCAGTTTCTGTGCCACAGATGTCAGCTACGGAGGCCACACGAAAACCAAATGTCCGGCGGTCCCACGCATTCTGCCGGAGGGTCAGAATGGACTTGAGCCCTCCCCCTGTTTCCAGACCAACAAGGCCGCGTGTGTTGTTAATGATCGTGCCTGCCTTGCGGTCCTTAAAATCGGGAGTGATGCTGCCAAGGTAATTCTGGTAATCGTGTTTGAAATACATACCCGCAAAGGCCTTAAGGTCGTGTCGTTTGGCGAGTGCAGCGTCTTTAATCATGCGGGTCTGTTGTACCATTAAACGAGTCCCTTCATTTTTATAAGCAGCGCATCGAGGTATTGATTTTTACCAATCTCCACGTCGCGTGCTTCCTTTGTATCAATGTGGCTGGACTCGATCAAGGCGGCAATCTGTTGCCTTCTCCTTGCAATGTCCTGAACCCACTTGGCATCGCACACCGAACAGAGCTTGCCCGTGTCTTCGATCGGCGTGTAGACCTTATCGATCAAGGCCCTGCGAAAAGCCTGTGCCCTTTCGTTGTTCCAAAGGACATGGTAAGGCGCTTCACTCACGTTGCCAAGGACATGAATAGACTCCCAGTCAATCGCGCACAGAGACACATTGCCGTTTGGTCTGATGAGCAGACGGTCAAAGCCATTGATGCAGATCGGAAGTTCATCGGGACTCGTAAGCTCGTGGTATCTTCTTTTAATAAACTTGGTTTCGTTTTTTATATCAAGCCCGCCCTGAAAGTTGAGCATGTCGCTCGTGTAAATGACATGAACCGGCAGATCACTGAAATATTCAAAGACCGTCGTCCTGCTCCCCAAGGCCATCTCGGTATTGACCGTTGAAATATTCACATAAACAGGGAGACCGCGTTCGTAATTCAGTCTCAGAAATTTAAGGATGTTGCCAAGCGTTTTTTTGAGCCTGGCGCCCTTTCTGAGTTTTGGGTAGACAGCGGGATCAACCGTATCAACAGAAAGCGCAAGCCGGTCCACCCTGTGCTTGATGAGGCAGTCCATCACCTGATCGGTGAGGAGTGTGGCGTTGGTGATGATGTTGAGAAAAAAACCGGCGTCCTTTACCCTCTCGATCATCTTGAGGACTTCCTTATGAAGCAGCGCCTCACCATGATTGCCAAAGGTGATCGTCGAGGCGCGGCCTTCGGCCTGGGAGAGGATCTCGTTAAATGTTGCCATCGTCATGTCGGGGAACGGCTTAAATTTTTTGATGCTGTGAAAACACGAGGCGCACTTTATGTTGCACCTGTTGGCGATATCGACATCAAGGGCATCAGGCAGATAAGGCACCACAGGGCATGGGTGCTTAAGAAATTCAAGCTGATTCTTAAAAAAATCAACCTGCATCTTTTTTTGTTTGGCGTTACCCCAGTGCATGGACCTCCCTTGCAAGTTTAAGGACGTCCTTTTTTGTCGCGTTGCCCTGCACGATGATCTCGCCAGAGTCTGGCCCGTGATTAAACAAAAGATCAACAATCGAGAGGTGTGAGACAAAACCACCGAGGTTTTGGGTGTATGCCGGGTGCTGGTAGCTCTGGTAATAGACCTTGATGTGATTATTTTTAAACGGGGTCTCGTCTATGTAATCCCTCCCCTGACAACCCGTGACGCAAAGGTCTGCCTTAAAACGAAGGCAGTGCTCCAAAACCCTCCCTGATTTTTTTTTGGCAAACCCAAGCTGCGATTCTTTTTCTACCCTTACCTTGATGCCAAGGGCCTCTATAAAAAATCCAAGCTGGTGAAAATTAAGGTCCGAAAGAAGCCCCCACTCCCTGTTAAAATACATGTCATAAAAAAAATCGGCGTATCTTTTAAAGTAGGGGGTTTGTGTGTAGTGGCACCTTAAGGTCTCCCAATGGATGCGTGGCCAGTCAAATTTTGTGCCCGCCTTTGAGCGGTCGATGTGGATATCCTTGATGAGCCTGGACGCGCTGTGTTTGAGGTCAACGGGGACCGTCATCCAGAACGCGCCATTGGCCGTCTTGATACGGTTTCTGTTGTTAAAATCCCGCGTGAGGTACTGCACATCATCCATGTAGATAAAAATATCGGCAAGGCCAATCTTGTGAAAGAGTCCAATCCACGGGAGATAGGCCGGTTGATGTCCGGTGATGATGGTTGTCATGTCACATCCTTAAGCAGGATCATCTGGTCTTTTTTAATGTCACGATTAAGGCATTTTCCGATAATCCTGTCGCGCTCGCAGGGTTTAAGCCCGTGCCCCGGCCTCTTGTACACTATGTGCGCCTGCGTGAGCTTAAGGCCCTTTTTAAGATCCAGGGCGGCCACAACACTGCGGCGGTGTTTAAGCCTCATCTCGCACTCGGACGGCGCAGGGGCGATTTTGGGATCGCCCAGTATTGCCTCGGTCTCCCTGATGGCCTCAATATATTTTTTGAGTGCGTTTGGAGGAAGCGAAAACCGATGGTCGGGCCCCTTTAAGGTGCGTGACAGAGTGATGTGTTTCTCGATCACGCGCGCCCCCAGCGAGACCGCAACAACAGCCGCGTGCGTCCCCTCTGTGTGATCTGAGTAACCTGTCAAGACCCCGTACCGATCATGCAGGGACACAAGCCTTAAAAGATTGGCCTCGTGATGCGGTGTGGGGTAAAGCGACGTGCAGTGAAGAAGGATCACATCTTTGTGGTTGCGCCTTGTAAATATTTGGAGCGCCGTGTCGATCTCATCTTGATCTGCCATCCCCGTGGAAAGAATCACCGGTTTGCCGATCTTTGCAACACATTCTAAAAAATCGATGTTGATGAGGTCCTCGGAGGAAATTTTAAAAGCATTTACCCCCAGCTTGTCCAGAAACAGCGCGGATTCACTGTCGCAGGGTGTGGACAGGAAACCAACCCGTCTTTTTTTGCAATGCCGAATGGTCAACTCGTACCAGTCAAGCGGGAGCTCCAGCCTTTTAAACATGGCGTAGGTTGTCTCGGTGATCCTCTTTTTGCCGTGCCTGTAAGAATATCGCGCGGTACGGTCCGCGATAAACTCGTCCGTGCGAAAGGTCTGAAACTTGACGAATGCAGCCCCTGCGTCGGCCGCCACATCAATGAGTCTGAGGACGTATGGAAAACGGGCATTGTGATTAATGCCGGCCTCTGCAATCACGCAAACAGGGGCATTTTGCGCAATGCTCACTTGGCCGATCTGAACCTGATGATTAAAACAGTCCATCGTTATAACATAACCCGCACAAAGCTGAAAACACTACGCGGTCTGGCACATCGTAAAATATTGTTGCCGAAACGCGTAGAAAAAACCTACCTAGTCCTTCGACAACTTAATTTTTATCTTTCTAGATTGCTCAGGACTAGTGCTGAGCGTTTAATAATTTTCTAATAAAGAAAATTATTAAATTGTCGAAGCACTAGGTTCCGATAAAGGATTTAAAATTACCGGCATAAATTTTTTTATTCAGCCCCTTGTCAAGTTTGAGTGCCTCGAATTTTTTGATCACTGCCCCCTGACTGTGGTCGGGCTGAAACGGAAAGTCCGTGCCAAAAACAAGGTGATGCGGCTCCAACACTTGGGAGGCAAGTCCTACAAGTCGCATGGACTCTGGAACAGATGTAATAAAACGCACATTGTTAAAATACTTTTTAACCGGTCCATAGGTGTAATGAAAACAGAGGAGCCCACCAAGGTGCGGGGCCAGGACCTTGAGTTCGGGATGCCTTTTAATCAACGCAAAGAGGTCTGCAGGGCCATCGCCCTGTGGTGCGCCAAGCACATAACTCACATGGGGAAGCAGCAGCATCTTGTTTTTAACAAGACACTCGGCAAAGGAAAAAAAAACCTTGCTGCTTAAAGACACACCCTGCCACGCAGGAATAACCTTGACACCAAGAAAGCCGTAATCGTTTTTAAATCTTTGAACCGCATCGCGCGATTTTTTTTTATTGACCAGATTGACAATGCCAAGCCCATACAGCCTGTCGGGGTAACGCCGGCACGACTCATATATATAGCGGTTGTTCTGCTGGTTGAGTGCGTCATCGCAAAAGGGGAGTCCCATGATGAGAGAACTGCCAATGCGGTTTTGATCCATTGACCGGATGAGCGCCCCTGTGGTTGCAAGTTTCAGGGCCTTTTTGCCGTCGGGGTGTGTGAGGATGGCTCGTCTTAAAAAGGGTTCTCGACCGGGACGCATCCCCATCTCTTTGGTGATTTCGGGTGAAATCAGATGAACCTCGGCATCGATAATCATATTAAAAATCCCCGTTCGTCCCAATCATAGACCCTCATAACGTGCAATGACAAGAATAATATCGATTGCCCCCTCTCATAACCCGCATGAAGCGAAAGATACTACGCGGGCCGGCTCCTCATAAAATATTGATGCCGAAACGCGTAGAAAAAACCTACTTAGGTTCTAAAATTGATCTTTCAACGGCATTTGTCTATGACTTAAAAAAGTGAAAGTAACCTTTATCAATCCCTGCCTTAAAAAGGGGCCTCAAAAAAACCAGATAGATGGCGGTGATTTTTCCTTTGGGATCGCCATACTGTCCGCGCATCTCAGACAATCAGGCATTGCCACCTCGCTCATTCAGATCACAAGGGACTTTACAGACAATGAGATCCAATCAATCATCACAGCACACCCATCACCACTTTACTGTTTTTACATCCTGACCCACTTTCTCGCTCCTTTAAAACAATGGATCAGGGTGATCAAAGAGACAACAAGTTCGTTTGTGGTGTGTGGGGGGACAGCGGTGTCTGTAAATCCCGATGAAATCATGGAAGATCTGGGCGTTGATGCCGTTTGCATTGGTGAGGGTGATGAAGCCCTGATCGAACTCGCTCGCTCTTTTGACAGCGGTAAGATTGATCACACGATTCGCAATCTGTGGTTTCGCAACAAGGACACCATCATCAAAAACCCATTAAGACCGCTTTGGCGCAATCTCGATACGCTCCCCCATTATGACATGACCCTGTTTGATCTCCACAACCTCAGAACCATGAGATACAGGCTCCCCTACCTGCCCGTGATGGTGTCAAGGGGCTGCGCCTTTGCCTGCAGCTACTGCTCAAACAACCGTCTGCACGGCATCTACAAAGGGCTTGGCCGCTTTGTCAGGTTTATGTCCCCCAAGAGGGCCGTTGATGAAATCCAGCACATGCTTCAGTCATTAAACAAACCAACGACGCTCAACTTCTCCGATAATACCTTCGACACATCCCGAAAATGGATCTTTGATTTCTGCCGCCTGTACCAAAAACAAATTGGTCTCCCCTTTCGGGCCATGGGTAGAGTCGAGCGGTTGGACGATGAGATATGCCGCATCCTTAAAGATGCTGGCTGTTTCAGATTCACCGTTGGAATCGAAAGCGGTTCCGAAAATATCAGATACAATTACCTCAACCGCAGGATACCCGATCATAAAATACTCAAGGGCATTTTGGCCCTGCGCACAAACGGCATACAGACGGCAACCTACAACATGTGCGGCCTTCCCAGCGAAACACGCGAGGACATGTTAAAAACAATCAAGTTAAACGCCGCAGCCAAAGTGGACTTTGCCAGTTGTTCGATCTTCTGGCCTTACAGGGGAACAGCCCTTTATGACAAGGCCGATGAACAAAATCTGATATGCGCAAACAGCAATCACCGCCAGCTCAGCAGTGTTTATGAAGATTCCATCCTCAACATTGACGACAAATTAAAGGCCCATATACGTTTTACATCCCAGTGCTTTTTTAAACTGGTCTACCTGTATCGGATGTGCCATGAAGGGGTGTGTCTCGCGAGCGACACGACAGAGGCCACGCTTGACAACCTCTACCTTGGCGATGACAAGGGAGAGTTCATCAAACTGTTTTCTGTTCTTGGGCTCAATGATCTGGAAAACAACCTTTACGAAAAATTTGAAACACCGATCTTACACGATGTGTCCCGTATAACCGGTCACCCACAATAATCAAACCATGTGCGGCATTTTTTTGCATTTGACCACCACACCTGATCCCGAAGTCCTTCATAAAACCTACAGAAATCTTTCCGCAAATCTCTCCCACCGCGGGCCGGATGCCATGGGCGTTTCTGCAATCCCTGCCAATCCTCACAGGCCTTTAAATCCTGTGATCAAAGAAAAAAACGGAGCAAACTTAAGTCTGTTCTGTCCACTCGATGACAGTTATTTTAAGAACTGCATGGGCTTTATGGGACAGCACCGCCTCTCGATTATCGATCCCGACCCAAGGGCCGGCCAGCCCATGACCGACGCCTCGTCCATGGTCGCTGTTGTTTTTAACGGCGAGATTTATAATTACATCAAACTCAAGGCCCAGCTGCAAAAACAGGGGCACTGTTTTACAACCACATCGGACACAGAGGTCCTGCTCCACGCGTACCTCGAATGGGGGGACACCTGCTTTAACAGGTTTAATGGCGATTTTGCGATCATCATCTACGACCACAGAACCCGCCAACTCATCGGAGCACGAGACCGTTTCGGGATCAAGCCTCTCTTTTATTATTGCGGCAACAACACAATCACCCTGGCGTCCGAACTCAAGGGATTTATTAATCTGCCGGGATTTGTACCCCAACTGAACACGCAGACGGCCTATCATTACCTGGTGGCAAACTTTCCAAACCAAACCACCCTCCAAAATACCTTTCTCAAAAATATTCACCCCGTCCCAGGTGCCCACGTTTTTAAAATCAGCGCCAGCACCCATGCCATCACCTTTTCGCGCTACTGGGACCTTGACAACACGCCCCCAAGTCACAACAGCACTGACCAACGCAGCATTGTAGAAGGCTTTGAGTCTCTCTTTAACGACGCCGTAAAAATACGTTTACGGTCAGACGTCCCACGCGGACTCATGCTTTCCGGCGGTATTGACTCCCCCTCCATCGCGTCTTGCGCCGTCAAGACGGCACAAGACATCCCAAGCTTCAGCTGCGTCTTTAAGGGTTTTATAGAGGACGAATCCGTTTTGATTGACGAAATCGCAGAACACCTCGGCTTGATAAATATTAAACACGAGCAGGGGTTTTCTGATTTTTTTATGGAACTGCGCGACCTCGTCTGGCTGCAAGATGAACCCTTCACAACCCTTAATGTCTATTCACAGTATAAGCTTCTCAAAATCGCAAGAACGCACGGGGTCAAGGTTATCCTGGACGGAACAGGTGCTGATGAGTTTCTTGCCGGATACACAGACTACAGAATCCCTGCAGCCCTCGACACACACGACACATCTTTTCTGTCAGGCGAAGAAAAAATTCTGATTGATCACATCACGTCTCTGTCCAAAAATGAATTTTACAAATGGTGCGAGGCACATCAAAAAGACGAAAGAAGCGTCCCCTACATCAACAAGGACTGGAAACAAAAAAATGTCGTGCCTCTGACAGACATCGAACGCCCCCTCGACCCGCTTTATATCGGACTGCATCAGGGTTCGTATCTTAAACATGCCTTAAAACACTCTCTGCAACAATCATGGATGAACAAATCCGTGGCATGGGATAATCGGTATCTTGACAGAAACGGCATGTCGCTGGGCATTGAGGGAAGGGTTCCTTTTCAGGATCACAGACTGGTTGCGTACGCTTTTGGTTTGCCCGTGGCCCTGCTTCACCACAAGGGGCTTTCCAAGGTGATTTTAAGGGAAACACTCAACAACAGTCTCCCTGATCACATCACGTCAAATCCCTGTAAAAAGGGATTCACATTTCCTTTTGTATCACTGATTGCCAAAGATAATCATTACCACAATTTTTTTATGTCTCTGGCAAAAAATTTAAACCCGCTCATGACGGAGCTTGTTGAACCTCAAAAAGTCATCGCTGAACTTGACAGGATGAAAAACCAAATATCGTCCCAGTACAATCTGTGGAGGGTTTTTAATCTGTCGCTCTGGTGTGATTTATTTTTATAATTCTGCCTGGAGTTGCAGCTCGCCCCTATTTTATGTTTCTCGCTGCAACGGTGTAGTACGAGACAGGTATTTCTTCGTCAAAATTGACGTTTCTAAGTACAAAACCAATTTTCTCTGTTTCGAAGTTGTATTTCGTCAAAAATGCAACCGACTCCTCACGATTCCAGAACCGTGTGTGATAGCTGCTGTCTTTGTAGTTTATTTGATACACATTGTCCTCCACAAGCACAGCCCCCTTAAACTTTTTGTCCTCTGGGGCCATAAACGAAATCAGAAGACGGCCGTCTTTTCTCAGAACGCGTTTTAATTCCTGCATGGTTTTTTCGAGTTCCCCGTTTTCCACAACATTGTTGATGACACCCCAACAGAGCAGCAAATCAAAGGCATCGTCTGCAAAATCAATTTGGCTGCAGGAACCAGGTTTAAGATCCGCATCCAGCCCCTCGGTCTCAAGAAATTTTTGTGCATACACAAGGGCCGACGGTGATGTCTCAATTCCCGATGCTGCAAAACCCTCCCGCGCAAAGAGAACAACATGCCGCCCCGACCCACAACCAACATCCAGGATTTTTTTTATGGAGGGATCTTTTTTGACGGTGGTGTAAAGATAAGAAACGAGGATCTCATCCGGGTACTTGAGGAGTTCCTGTCCCTGCCTGTAAATGGTTTCGTAGATTTGTTGATTGATACGATCCCTTGTTGGAACTTCTTTATTCACTTTGTTTGGTGCTCAAGTTAAAATACATTCGACGATCTTTTGATTGCGCTCTTTACAACCATCGAAGTAATTTTCGAAAGCAAGCCCCCCCTCCCATGCCGTACACTTATGACACATGATATTGTGAGAGACAAGAAGCCCCTTGTTCTTTTTTATGATGGCCTCCCGGACCTGCTTGAATTTTTCTCCAAACCAGACATCCTTGACACCACTGTCAAAGGCATTCCCCGCACAGTAATCACCGCTCGTCGACCCGCAGACTGGTATGTCTCCATTGGACAGGATGACCAGTATTTTAAAAGGGAGCAGGCAGGAGGCAGAGAGTTCCCCGTCATCACTCATCCTGTCCTTTTCAAATCCTTTGCCTGCGCGGGTGTAAGCATGGGGCAAATAGATATTATCAACTCCCTTGCCGCTCCAGAATTTTGTAAAGGCCTCCGATTCGTTTTTGTTGATATCCATCTGTACAGAGCTGATACTGACAAATGTGCCTTGGCCAAGTGATTTATTTATGTCGATAAAATGCAGAATATTTTTAAGCGTCTCCTCGTAATAACTCTTTTTTTGAACACCAACAGGGATGCGTATCCGGTCATAAGTCTCTTTTTCAATCGAATCGAAAGAGAATTGAATCCTGTCAAGACCTGATTTAAAAAGGGCCTGGCTGGTTTTTTCATCAAGTAAAGTGGCGTTGGTGATGACCGAGACATGAAAGTTAAACTTTTTCGCATATGAAATCTTCTCAACGAGGGACGGGTCGATGAGGGGTTCTCCTATTCCTGTAATGGTGATTCTTGGAAAAAAACCCAAGGCATAAAACTCGTCAATAATTCTGACAAAGTTTTCATGAGTCATGGTCTTTACATCCCTTTTCATGTCCCCGCGAGAGCACATGGGGCACTGCAGATTACAGGCATTTGTTGACTCTATATAGACATGCTGGGGGAAAATACAAAATTCACCTCCGGTCAAAACAAACCTGGTAAAATCGATTTCGGACTCAAGAAAATGAGAAACTGTTTTTATTTGTGCCTGTGAATGGCGACTCATACGGTTATGGACATAAAAAACAGAGACGGGCTTTTTTTACAAAAAATTTTGTCGGGATGACTTAGGTTTCTTTTTGTTCGCTTTTTAAGCCACTGGCTGCGGTCGCTCCGGTTCAAATCCAGTTCAAAATACGCCACTGTTTTTTTAAAGTGTCGGGGTGACTGGATTTGAACCAGCGACATCTTGCTCCCAAAGCAAGCACTCTAGCCGGGCTGAGCTACACCCCGAAATCAATCGATGAATCCATCAACTTTAATAGACTACTATTGGGTCTTGGACATTAAGTCAATTTTTTCGATGGGGGTTACAAACTCTCCCAGACAATGCTGCGCGCTATCCATTTGTGATTGCCAAAAACACAATCCGGGTGTTAGGCGACACGTGATCACAAGACCCTGCAATACATAAATTTATGTTCACCCTCCAAGGAGTCACCAATGAATCACGAACTGCCTTTTGAGTCCTATCTGATATCCGTCGCCCGCCCCATTAAAATAACAGCACAAAAAGAACGTGAACAGATCATCCGCGAACAGTATTATAACCTCTTTAAAATACCCTCACCCAAGGTGATGATCGACATGCTCACAGATTCCGGCACAGGCGCGATCAGTAACGAGCAGCTCGCCGGCATCATTGTGGGAGACGAAAGTTACGCGGGCTCAGTCTCGTTTGAAAAAATGAAACGGGCCATCAACGATATCACGGGTTTTAATTTTATCATCCCGACACATCAGGGCCGCGGGGCCGAGAACGTGCTCCACTCTGCCATCGTAAAAGACGGCGATGTCGTCCCGGGCAACACGCACTTTGACACCACCAAGGCACACATAGAATTTAGAAGGGCCACAGCCGTAGACTGCACCATCGACGAATCAAAAGAAACCAGCAACGAACACCCCTTCAGGGGTAACCTCGACCTTAAAAAACTTGAAGCGGTTTTTTTAAAGACACCAAAGGAAAAAATCCCCTTCACCCTTATCACCATCACCTGCAATTCGGGCGGCGGACAACCTGTGTCCCTGTCCAATATTCTTGCCGTAAAAAAACTCTGCAAAAAATACAATATCAGACTTTTTTTCGATATGGCGCGTTTTGCCGAAAACGCCTACTTTATCAAGACGCGGGAAAAAGAATACCAGAGCTGGCCCATCCTCGATATCTGCCGCGAAATGTTTAAAGACGCAGATGGTGCAACCATGTCTGCAAAAAAAGACGCGATCGTTGCCATGGGCGGGTTTGTGGCGCTCAAAGACGAAGAACTCTACCAAAAGTGCGCCACCTACAGCATTCTGTTCGAGGGGTATCTCACCTACGGCGGCATGACCGGTGGCACCATGGAGGCCCTGGCCATCGGGTTGTACGAGACAACAGATTTTCATTATCTGCAAAGCCGCATCACGCAGGTGCACAAGCTGGGCAGACTCATCAAGGAATGCGGCATCCCCCTCATCGAGCCCGTTGGTGGCCATGCCGTTTACGTCGATGCCGGCAAAATGCTCCCACACATCCCCCACGCGCAATATCCCGCGCAGGTCCTCGCCGTAGCCCTTTATGTCAAGGGAGGGATCCGCGGTGTCGAGATCGGGACCGTCCTTGCAGACCGGGACCCCTTTACTCATCAAGAAAGATTTCAAGATCACGAACTCCTGCGCCTTGCGGTCCCCAGAAGAACCTTCACCGACAATCACATGGCCTATGTGGCAAGCGTCCTTGGAGAGATCAACAAAGAAAAAGACAAACTCAAGGGTCTTAAAATCATCTGGGAGCCGCCCATTTTAAGACACTTTACGTGCAGGTTTGCGGAGGTTGATTAGTCCAGCATGCAAAAAACACGGGTCATCATCTTGTCGGTCGTCCTGTTTACTGTTGGCCTCTGCCCTTTTGTGTGCAACCATCCTGGATCAAAAACACCAAAGCCTTACAACATCCTCTGGCTTACCGGTGAGAGTGTGCGCCCCGATCACCTGCATGTTTACGGGTATCCCAGAGAGACCAGCCCCCACATCGATGACTTTGCCAGGACCGGCGTGTTGTTTAAAAACGCCTTTAACCCGTCCGGGTGGACCTCAGAGAACATGGTCTCCAATCTTGTGGGTGTTAACTCGCTGGTACACGGTGTTGATGTCAGAAATAAATCAGTCCCGTCCAGGTGGCACACACCACCCGAACAACTCAAAGACGCGGGCTTTGTCACAGCCCGTATCCAGACGTTTCAAAACATCCCCAATTATGATTATCTGGGACTTGATCTTGACGGCAGTCCCGATGACCTCGCCACGTGGCTTAATGAACACAAGGATCAGCGGTTTTTTATCTGGTATCACCTGCTGCAGGCCCACCTCCCTTACACACCGCCGGATGAACATAAAAAACTTTTTTTTAATGACACAATGATTACAGACGCGTCCATGCGCAAGCGCGTGGCTCAAATACAACAAAGCAGCCTGGTGATCCGCGGTGAGGCCACCTTTAAAGAGGCCGACCACGAGGCCATCAGCGCCCTGTACGACGGTGCGGTTCACAACATGGATGCAGAGTTCGGCAAAATTATCCGTACCCTTGAAGCACTCGGCCTGCGTCAAAACACGCTGGTGATTTACTCCGCCGACCATGGCGATGAACTGCTCGACCACGGTTTTGTGGGACACGCATCCACAGCCAAGGGCGGTCATTTGCACGACGAGGTGAGTGGCCCGCGGGAACCTCCCCCACGGGCTCTCTCAGAACCGGACTTGAACCTCTCAGCTCATCCGGCTCCCATTATCCAATCGACGGCTTAATATTCATCTGCCAGTGAACAAATAGCTTCG
>JADGCS010000040.1 GCA_015228875.1 Deltaproteobacteria bacterium
GGGTGTGATCGACAAGCTCCTTGTTTATCCCGACAACATGATGACCAATCTCGATGCCTGTCCCGGCCCTGCTCGCCATTTCGAACGAGCTTGATGTGAGTCCCGCAGCACCCATGTCCTGAATACCGACAATGGCATCGGTGCTCATGAGTTCGAGGCACGCTTCGAGCAGAAGTTTTTCGATGAAGGGATCACCCACCTGCACAGTCGGTCTTTTCTGATCGGACTTGTCGTCAAAGCTGTCACTTGCCATTGTTGCCCCGTGAATGCCGTCCCTGCCTGTCTTGGAACCCACATAGATGACAGGGTTGCCGATACCGGAGGCATAACCCTTAAAGATCCTGTTTTTTCGAACATGCCCCACGGTCATCGCGTTGACAAGAATGTTCCCGTTGTAACAGGAATCAAAATACACCTCACCGCCAACGGTGGGGACCCCCATGCAGTTTCCGTAACCCGCAATGCCTGCCACCACACCGCTGACAAGGTAGGCTGTTTTTTCGTGGGCTTCGTTTCCAAAACGCAGCGAGTTGAGATTGGCTATCGGCCGGGCACCCATGGTAAAAACGTCGCGCAAAATACCGCCGACTCCCGTCGCTGCCCCTTGATACGGTTCGATAAATGACGGGTGGTTGTGACTCTCCATTTTAAAGACAATGGCATCACCATCGCCAATATCAATAATACCGGCATTTTCCCCCGGTCCCTGAAGCACACACCTGCCCTTGGTTGGAAATTTTTTAAGATGGATTTTCGAACTCTTGTAAGAGCAGTGTTCGGACCACATGACAGAGAACAGCCCAAGCTCATTAATATTGGGTTTGCGGCCAAGGATGTTCTGTATCTTCTGGTACTCTTCATCTGTAAGACCGTGCTGTTTGATCAGTTTTTGTGTGATCTCTGTCATAAGAAAACCTTACGTGCTGGTTGGACAACTCTTACCCCAATGACTCAAAGAAAAACCGGCCATCTGTCCCGTTAAGCACTTCTTCGCAGACGCGCTCCGGATGAGGCATAAGACCAACCACGTTGCCTTTTGTATTGGTGATCCCTGCGATGTTTTCGACAGAGCCGTTGGGGTTTGCCTCTCTGGTGGCATTGCCTTTTGCGTCGACATAGCGAAACACAATCTGGTTATTGTCTTCAAGTCCCTTCAACCCCTCGGCGCTGATAAAATAGCAGCCTTCCATGTGAGCGATGGGGATCCGGTAGGCCTTGTTTTTTCTGCCTTTGCGGGTAAATGCCGTTTTTGTGTTTTCGAGTCTTACAAAGACATCTTTACAGATAAAGTGGAGGGACCTGTTTCGCATCAGCACCCCGGGTAACAAACCCGCCTCTGTGAGAATTTGAAACCCGTTGCAGATCCCCAGAACAGGCATCCCCTTTTCTGCGGCCACAATCACCTCGCGCATCACGGGAGAAAACTTTGCAATTGCCCCGCACCGCAGGTAATCCCCGTAAGAAAATCCGCCAGGGAGAATAACAGCATCAGCCCCCTTGAGCGTGGTCTCCTTATGCCACAAGAAAAACACACTCGCCCCTGTAACATTTTTTACGGCCCGTAAACAATCGCGGTCGCAGTTGGAACCTGGAAAAACAACTATGCCTATTTTCACAAGACCCTCACTTCAAAGTCTTCGATCACGGTATTGGCAAGGAGTTTGGAACTCACTTCTTTGAGCATGGACTCTGCGGCCTTCTCATCAACACCATTGATCTCGATATCGAAAACCTTGCCCTGTCGAACCGACACAATGCCGTCATATCCCAGAGATTGAAGGCTCTTGCTGATTGCCAACCCCTGCGGATCAAGGACACCGCTTTTTAATTTTACGTGTACTTGTGCTTTCATGAGTCCTCCCTAACCCGCATAAAGCGGAGTGCATTGCGATCAAACATCAAGGATTTCATGTTTGGCGCTGTGCGCCAGATACTACGCGGGGTGCATTGCGATCGGACATGAATGATTTCATGTCCGGCGCTATGCGCCAGACCCCGGCGCGTAGAAAAAACCTACCTAGGTTCCAAACACCCTTTTAAAAATAGTATCCACGTGTCTTGTATAGTAGTTAAGATCAAACAGAGAAACGATTGTGTCTCTACCAAGATACTTTAAAACTTCCTTATCGGCACACAACTCCGTCTGAAAATCCTTTTGTTCCTCCCAGACCTTCATGGCATTGCGCTGCACCATGCGGTAAGCGTCTTCGCGCGCACACCCTTTGTCCGTAAGCGCAAGCAGGACGCGCTGAGAGTTGTAAAGGCCTTTGTGTAAATTGAGATTGGTCATCATGTTGTCGGGATAAACAAGGAGCTTGTCGATCACACCCGTCAGGCGGTGCAGCATAAAATCGAGTGTGACCGTGGCATCGGGGGCGATGATCCTCTCGGCAGAGCTGTGTGAGATATCCCTTTCGTGCCACAACGGGACATTTTCCATCGCTGTCATGGCATAACCGCGCATGACACGCGCAAGCCCGCTTAAATTCTCGGTCAGCACCGGATTGCGTTTGTGGGGCATTGCCGAAGACCCCTTTTGACCCTTGCTAAAAAATTCTTCTGCCTCGTAGACCTCGGTCCTCTGCAGGTGCCTGATCTCGGTGGCGAGTTTTTCGACCGACGACGCAATCAAGGCAAGCGTAGAAAAATAATGTGCGTGGCGGTCGCGCTGAATAATTTGAGTGGATATGTTTGCGGGCGTCAGCCCCAATTTTGCACACACGTATGCTTCGACCCTGGGATCCACGCTGGCAAATGTCCCCACAGCGCCAGAGACCTTGCCAACAGCGATCTGCTCCAGGGCTTGTTTTAGCCTTGTACGCGCACGGTTAAATTCTTCGTAATACAACGCCAGCATCAGACCAAAGGTTACAGGCTCGGCGTGAATCCCGTGAGAGCGCCCCATGCGGATGGTCATTTTGTGTTCGAATGCCCGTTTTTTTAAAACCGCGAGAAGCCCGTCGATATCGCTCATGAGAATCTCTGAGGCCTGTTTAAGCTGACACCCAAGACATGTGTCCAATACGTCCGAAGAAGTCATTCCCTTGTGCAGATAACGTGCCTCAGGTCCAATGGCCTCGGAAAGGCATGTTAAAAAGGCAATCACATCGTGTTTGACTTCTTTTTCGATCTCATCAATGCGGTTGATATTAAAGCGGGCCTTTTCCCTGCAAGGCTTGACGACTTCGCGTGGGACTGTCCCCAACTCTGCCCATGCCTCAAGGGCTGATAATTCGATCTCCATCCAGATGTTAAATTTATTGGATGGATCCCAGATCTTTTGCATTTCTTTTCGAGAGTATCGTTCGATCATGCGGTGGGCTATATTGAACTCTCCCAACCAAAGCAACCAGACAAACTAAGCTTTTATAATGTTTGGATTAATTTTTTGTGTCATACAAGAGATTGAGATTTGTTTTGCCATCTGTTAAGATGGTGACTGCCTATGAAAAGAACACCATACCGCCTCATCATTCTTTTGTTGTCCCTTGCTGTCATTTTGTTCCCCGCAACGATCATAGCTCAGGCAGACGAGGGTACAGAGGTTGCCAATGACACGCCCGACGAGGGCTTTACCGGCACCTATTCGGATGAAGACCCCGAAAGCCCTGCGTACGAAGAAAAGGAAATCTTTGGTGAGGACGAGGCCGACACGACCGAAGAAACAGAAGACAGCAAGACCCCTGCCGAAGAAGAGGGTGTGCCCACACATCTGCTCAAGTTTGAATTTGAATCTCAAGTCACCATCACCAACACCATTACAGAGATCAGCTACATCGAAATCAACTACACCACCAAGTTAGAAAAAGAAATCGAGGTAAAAAACAGCAGGTTCCGCACAACCGGCAAGGCCGAAATCATGACCGACATCGTGGGTGATCTTGCCGGCAACGAGCTTTTTTCGTGCACGCTGGATATTCAAATGGATAACGTCGATGTAGACATCATGGTCAAACTCAACAGCACCGTCGAAAATGAGGAGGAAAAGGCCGAAGCAAGGGCAGAAGAGGCTGTTGCAAGTGAACTGGCCCTGCAGTTTAAATTTCCACCCGAAAATCTTCTCGAAGGCTGGCTCTCCAACTGCACGGCCGTGGATGGCAGCCTCTTTAACACCGCCGGCGAAAAAGAAAAATACCTCATTCAGATTCTTGAATCCATAGACCCGCCGCTTACCGGTATGATCTCCGAGGACTACAACCCCCTGGAATCCGCCACAATAGACCTGACAAGCGAGACAACTGTCATCGAAGATGTAGACGCCTTTGAAAAATTTACGCTCGAAGGCAAAGGCAAGGTCACTGTAGAGCCCATCGCAAAATAACAGCCTTAAATAGTGGGAGGCACCCAACCCCCAAATATTTTTTCGAGTGCCATCGCCACAGCCATGGTCACATGGTCTTTGTGTGGCGCCCCCACAATCTGCACACCCAGCGGAAGCCCGTCTTTGTTGAGTCCCAGGGGAACCTGAGTGACCGGAAACTGCATCACATTAAAAATAGCCGTGTACACCCAGTTAAACGGTGGAAAAAACGGTTTGTTGTGCCGCGGTGCGGGTGAGGGATAGGAGGGGTACAGGATCACGCCGTTATCCCCCATGAGGCTCAGCAATTCAAGGCGCAACGCCTGTCCCATCTCTGCAAACTTTTGTGTCCTTTTTGTAAATTTTTTTGGAAGGTCCTCGCACAACCCCAGGGCAATGGCAGGAAATGTGTGGCGGGCCATTCCAAAAAACCATTTTGCGAGTTCGTAAAAAAGCGTGATGTTGTTTTGATGACCAAGAAAGGACTTGTAGTTGGTACCTTGATTTTTGGCGCCTTGATGTTTGGTACCTTCAGCGTTGGCGACCTCAAGCATGGCCGACCAGATATCGAGGGAACGCCTTAATGCAGGGATTGTTGTTGTGAGTGTTGCGGCACCAGCCTCTTTTAAAAAGTCCACACACCGGTCCTGTGCCCGCATTAAATCAGAGGCCACCCCCTGTGCCCCGTTTTGAGGGATGCTGATGACCTTGAGCGCGCTTATCTCAACCCCGTCAGGTGCGCCAAGCTGAGATGCCTCGCACGCAAGATCTATTTGATCGGGTCCTGCAAGGATTTTTAACAGGGGCATGAGGTCCTCTGCCCTGCGTGCGAGCGGTCCGGTGGATAAAATCCTCATGACAGGATTGTATTGTTTTGGAAACTCATCGGGCGGAAATTGTCCCGACCCCGGGACTGTTCCTCCTGTCGGCTTATGCCCGAAAATACCGTTAAAGAAGGCCGGCATCCGGATCGACCCGCCGATGTCTGATCCCAGCCCAAAGGGAGAGCCGCCTGCCGCGATAATCGCGCCCTCGCCACCCGAACTACCGCCGACAATCCGCGAGGGGTTGTAAGGATTTTTTGTGCGCCCGTACACAAGGTTGTTTGTCTCCATCCACATGCAGATTTCGGAGACATTGGTAACGCCCAGGGGAATCGCCCCCGCGGCCTTAAGACGTGCAACTGCGGTGGCATCATGATCTGCAATATGATTTTTTCTTGCGACAACGCCACCCGTCTGTGGCATTCCCGTGAGGGCAAAACACTCCTTGATGGTACAGGGCACACCCAAGAGGGGCGGCGGCTCTTTATTGCAACCGGCCATGAGCCTTTCATCGACAGCCTGCGCCTCTTTTATGGCCGCATTAAACCGGTCCTTGACCACCGCATTGATCACGGGATTGACAGCCTTGATCCGCTCGATGTGTGTTCTAACAACCTCGACAGAACTCACCTCGCGGGTGCGAATAAGTCCCGCGAGTCTTGTTGCGGATTGTGTGAGAAGGGGGTTCATTTAACAGGGATATTTTTAAGCACCTCTGTAAAAAAGGCCCAAAATTTGGCAACCGATGGAATACTTACTTTTTCGTCGGGCGAGTGCGGGTGTTGTATTGTGGGACCAAATGAGATCATGTCCATGTCTGGATACAGGGAGCCAATCAGACCGCACTCGAGCCCTGCATGATCGGCAACGATTTCGGGCGATTTTTTAAACATGGTTTCGTAAAGGGATTTCATAACCGCCGTGATTTTGGACTTTGAATTGGGGTCCCATCCGGGATAATCGTCGCAATGAATCACATTTGCGCCGATCATATCGAACACGATGCGCACCATGTCGGCAATGTCGATCTTGGCCGATTCTACAGAACTACGCTGCAGGGTGATGATTTCGATCTCGCTTTCTTTGTCATTTGATTTGACGACAGCAAGATTGCTTGAGGTTTCTACAACCCCGGGGAAATCGGCCTTCATCCGGTAAACGCCGTTAACACAGGCGTAGACCGCCCTGATGAGGTTGATCTGTGTTTTTTCGTCGATCAGGCTTTCGGGCATGTCGGTCTTGATCACCTCGAATTTTAGCCCCTCTTCGGTGATGGCATATTCTGATTTAAAAACAGCCTCGAATTTTGAGACCGCGGCAACGAAATTGCTTGCCATCTCGTTGGGGACTGCAACAACCGCAAAGGCCTCGCGGGGGATGGCGTTTCGCAAAGACCCGGCATCGATACTGGCAAGGCGCAGACGAAAGTCCCGGCTTGCGTGCCACAAAAAACGGTTGAGTAGTTTGTTGGCGTTGGCACGCCCCAGATGGATCTCCAGTCCCGAGTGCCCGCCGTTAAGCCCTGTGAGGCTTAATTTGTAGGCCGCGTAGGCGACAGGGATGCTTTCTTTTTTGTAGGGAACCGTGATGTTGGTATTGACCCCACCTGCACAGCCAATGCAAAACGTGTTTTCGTTTTCGTTGTCGAGATTAAGGAGGATTTCTCCGTCAAGCTGATCCTTTGTAATGGCAAAGGCCCCCTTGAGGCTGGTCTCTTCTTCGACAGTAAAGAGGGCGCAGAGCGGGCCATGCTCCATGTTTTTTGATTCCAACACAGCAAGCGTTGCAGCGACACCAATACCGTTATCTGCTCCAAGGGTTGTTCCCCTTGCCTTGACCCAGTCGCCATCGATATAGGGTTGGATGGGGTCTTTTAGAAAGTCGTGTTTAACACTTCTGTTGTTCTGCGGGACCATATCGAGGTGGGTTTGGATGATCACTTTTTTTCTGTTTTCCATACCCTTGGTGGCGGGTTTTTCGACGATGGTGTTGCCTGATGGATCGACCATGACCTTTAAGCCCAAGCCCTCGGCAAACCCTTTAATGTAAGCAATCATTTTTTGTTCATGACCCGAGGGGCGGGGGATGCCGCATATTTTGTTAAAATGGTTCCATAATTGTTTTGGATTTAAATCTGTGATGGTCTGTGTCATTTTGTACTCCGTTTATGTGTCGGTTATATAAATTTGTGTGACGAGGCGCACAATTATTTGTTTTTTGACTAAAAGAAAAGGGTTTTGTTTGGCGGAGGGGTGGAACTTGGCATGCACCCGCGCTCGGTTGACTTTGAAATCCCTGGATATCAGTGAACCCTGCCCCCCCCATTGATTGCCTTTTGACATTCATAAACATTAAACTTAAGAGGGCCAAATCATGCAGACAGACCAACACCAGAAAGACCTCGAATTTATGAAGGCCGCACTCGATGAGGCAAAAACAGGCCTTGCCGAGGGCGGTATCCCCATTGGCGCGGTGCTTGTGATCAACAACCGCATTGTGGGCAGGGGGCATAACCGCAGGGTGCAATCCGGCAATCCCATCCTGCATGGCGAAATGGACTGCCTTCAAAACGCGGGGAGGCTTAGGGCCCGTGATTATCAAATGGCAACCCTGTACACGACGCTCTCACCCTGTGCCATGTGTTCTGGTGCCATCCTGCTCTACAAAATACCGCGGGTCGTTATGGCCGAAAACAAAACATTCACCGGCGAAGAAAAACATCTGATTGCAAGAGGCGTTGCGCTCGTTAATCTCAATCTGCCCGAGGCCATCAGCATGATGCAAAAATTCATCACAGAACAGCCGCATCTTTGGGACGAGGACATCGGGGTCTAAATATATGCCTAGGAATTTCAAAGTTGACAGAGCGCGGGTGCATACCTCGCATGACGAGGAAATTCAACCGCGTCAAAGTCAAGTTAGTAACTTGTTTCGAAGGGAAGCAATATGAGCGAACAGGAAAAAATAATATTTTCGATGGTTGGTGTGGGTCGTGTGCACCCGCCGCAGAAACAGGTTTTAAAAAACATCTACCTGTCCTTTTTTTACGGTGCAAAGATCGGGGTGCTCGGGCTCAACGGCTCCGGTAAAAGCAGTCTATTAAGAATCATCGCGGGAGTGGACACGGGCCACACGGGCGAGATCCATTTTTCCAAGGGCTACAGCGTTGGATTATTGGAACAGGAGCCGCACCTTGATCCCGAAAAGACAGTCAGGGAATGTGTCGAAGAAGGTGTTAAAGAAATCATCGACCTGCTCCACGAGTACGAGACCATCAACAACAGCTTTGCCAACGAAATGTCCGACGATGAGATGAACAAGCTCATCGAGCGTCAGGCAAAGGTTCAGGAACAGCTCGACAACTGCAACGCATGGGAGCTCGACGCCAGACTCAATCTTGCAATGGATGCGCTCAGGTGTCCTCCCCCCGATCAAAAAATAAAACTGCTCTCCGGCGGAGAGAAGCGTCGTGTGGCCCTTTGCAGGCTGCTGTTAACAGAACCTGACATCCTGCTTTTGGACGAGCCCACAAACCACCTGGATGCCGAGACGGTCTTCTGGCTCGAACAGCATCTTGCCAACTACAAGGGAACGGTCATCGCGGTCACGCACGACCGTTATTTTCTTGATAATGTGGCGGGCTGGATTCTGGAACTCGACCGCGGTCACGGTATCCCCTACAAGGGCAATTATTCTGCGTGGCTCGATCAAAAAGAAAAACGCCTTGCCATCGAATCCAAGCAGGAGGACAAACGGCAGAAGACCTTAAAACGCGAACTCGAATGGATCAACACATCCCCTTCGGCAAGAAGGAGCAAAAACAAGTCCCGCATTACAAACTACGACAACCTGCTTAAGCAATCAAAGGACAAACTTGCCGAGGATCTCGAGATCTTTATCCCGCCCGGGCCACGCCTTGGTGAAAAGGTCATCGTTGCAAAGGATGTGGCCAAGGCCTACGACGACAATCTGCTTTTTGAAAACATGAATTTCTCGCTCCCGCAGGGAGGCATTGTCGGCGTGATTGGTCCCAACGGGGCCGGCAAGACAACACTGTTCAGGATGCTGCTGGGTCTTGAAAAGCCCGACAAGGGCCAATTTGATATTGGCGAGACGGTCTCTCTAAGTTATGTGGCGCAAGACCGCTTTCCTCCAGACGACAAGCGCACGGTTTACGAGGCCATCTCCGAAAACGCCGAGGTGATCAAGCTCGGCACACGCGAGGTCAACGCCCGCGCCTACTGCGCCCGTTTTAATTTTACCGGCGGCGACCAGCAGAAGCCCGTCAATATCCTGTCGGGCGGAGAGCGTAACCGTGTCCATCTGGCCAACACCCTCAAATGCCCAGGAAACGTGCTTTTGCTGGACGAGCCAACAAACGACCTCGATGTCAACACCATCCGTGCACTCGAGGACGCTGTTGTGAATTATGTGGGTTGTGTCCTGGTGGTGAGCCACGACCGCTGGTTTTTGGACCGTGTCGCCACACACATCCTGGCCTTCGAGGGCGACAGCACCGTCCAGTGGTTTGAGGGAAATTTTTCGGACTACGAAGAAGACAAAAAACGCAGACTCGGCGACGAAGCCCTTAAACCGCACCGCATCAAGTACAAGCCGTTTACGAGATAGGCGGGTCTTCATAATAACCAAAACGAACAAAGCACAAACGAGGGGACAAATACGAAAAAAAAATAGTTTGGTGCCGTACGGTCACCCTCAAGGGGATGACCGCATCTTCTTTAAGCCGCTTTCCCGGCGTCTTCCTGGATATAAGACTCTTCTTTATAAAATTTTGATGAGATCGCAAAAACAACCGCTGCAATGACCATCAGGATGGTAAAGAACCAGAAGTAATCTGCGCCCGCAAGTTTTTCGGAGCCATCGGGATTTTTTATAAAATAATTAACGCCCGCGGCAATAAGATTGCCGAGCGTCACGCTGAGCAGATAAAGCCCCATGATGATGGATTTCATGTTTGGAGGGGCCTGTGTGTAGGCAAACTCAAGGGCTGTAATCGAGACCATGACCTCTGCACAGGTCAGTAGAATGTAGGCCCAGAGCTGCCAGATCACACCCACAACCTCGCCGTTTTGCAGATGTGCCTCTGCCATGGCTATGATCACAAAAGAAAGGGCCGCCACAAACATGCCCAGAGTCATTTTTCTTAAAGAGGTGACGTTAAAAAACTTTTGCAGCGCTGGATAAATTCCGTATGTGAAGATGGGAATTAAAATCATGACCAGAACAGGGTTCATGGCGTGAGTCTGCGAGGCAAGCAGTTCAAAATGCAGCCAGTCATATTGAAAGATAAAAAACCGCAGATCAACCACGCGATCCATTTTTTCTGCCTGCAGTATCCACGCAGCAGAAGATTGGTCAAAAAGCATCCAGAAAAAAGAGACAATCAAAAAGAACCCGCTCAGGTGTATCAGCGCCTTTTTTCCGGCGGGGCTCAACAGCGCATCTTTGTATTGCCTGATACCCGCCGGAGGCACAACTGTAAAGCGTTTGCGGCCCACCCAGAAAACAAGTGTGGCAAGAATCATCAAAAAGCCGGGGACCGAAAAAGCCACTTTTGGTCCATACCACTTAAGCAGAACCGGTGTGAGCAGCGTTGAAAAGAAAGATCCAAAATTAATGGCAAAATAAAAAATACTGAACACCTTTTTCATGAGGTGCTGATTGTCCTTGGTAAACTGATCACCGACGTTGGCACTGACAACCGGTTTGATCCCCCCCGAACCAATGGCAATCAGTGTGAGGCCCACAAACATCCCCGCCGTGTTGCCAAACAACGCAAGCACAAAGCAGCCAACGGCATAAACAAGAGAGAGACGGATGATGGTGAGGTATTTCCCCCAGAAGACATCGGAAATAACAGCCCCCATGAGGGGAGTAAAATAGACTGCCGAGGAAAACAGGTGATACCAAGCCTTGGCCGTTGCGGGATCCACCTTTGCCAGTTGACCCTGCATATTAAAAAGGTACTGGGTCATGTAGACAACAAGGATCGCCCTCATCCCGTAATAACAAAAACGTTCGGCCGCTTCGTTGCCGATAATGTAGGGAACACCCTTTGGCATTTCTGCCGCACCGGAATTTGTTTGTAGGTTCATATTTTTTTCTCATTGATTAAGCAGACCCGTCATACCCGTGAAAAAAACAGACCTTGCCAAAGGAGCACGGGTCAACAGAGCGATATGTTCATGCATGGGAATTTCAAAGTCGACAGAGCGCGGGTGGATTCCTCGCAAAATGAAGGAATTCAACCGCGTCAAAGTCAAGTTGGTAACTTGCAGAATTTCATAAAGAGTGATGTGAGCCTTAAAAACTGAAAACCAAGAACTCACCCCCCCACAGGTCAACGCAACCAGCCTGTGGATAACTTAGCAAATATTCTTAATGACTTCCAGTTTTATTTCCCCCCAATCTTTGTCGCGAGGCTGACACTCCCGGTTAAAAAAAACAATTTCACTGATTAATTGATTATTGGTTTTTTTGTGATTTATAGCGGGTCTTGTTCAAATATAAATCACTATGACAGAAATCATCCCCTTTAAACGCCACAAGAAACCACAGGACTTGGTCTTAAGGTTTCTTAATTCGGTCGGCCACAAACTCGATGCCGACTTTTATCTCAAACTTTTTTCGTCCTCGAGCCCCGAGAGTTTTGCCGTTATTGTACTGGAAGAGGACATCCTTAAAGACGAGATGGACGCGGTGCTGTTCGAGATCAGGTATCTCATGAGACTGTCGCTGTATCCCGTGGTGCTCATCAGGTCTTCCAAGGATTTCTTGGAGCGTCTGGAGATCGAAAGTTATTTTAAAAAGGCCCATATCGCGCTCAATTTTCTTTCCAACGAATATTCCGACGACGAAAAACTCGAATTTATCAGGGCAAGAATCAAAAAACAAACACTCCCCCTTCTGCACCTTGAGCCAGACCTCGACATGATCGATGAAATCTCAAAACTTGCCACGCTTTTACGGACAAGCAAAGTCATTTTTCTCAGAAAGACCGGTGGCATTTTAAATGCCGAAGACAGCGCTCTCTTAAGTATCATCAACCTCAATGTGGATTTCGAAACCTTTGTTAAGGAAAACCATATTCCGTCAAAGCAGGCCGATTTTGTCAAAACCTGCGCGGGGATCATCAATACCTGTCGCCACAAAATCATCATCTCTGTTGTTTCTCCAAACAACCTTCTCAGGGAACTCTTTACCGTCAAGGGGGCCGGAACTCTCATTCAAAGAGGTTCTCTCATCAAGACATGCAAAAACTGGGAAAATATCGATCCGCGTTCCCTTAAAAGACTGCTAGAGGCAAGCTTTGAAAAAAAAATAGACCAAGATTTCTTTACACAAAAGATGGACTATTTTTACATCGAAGAAAACTACCTGGGTGCCGCCCTGCTTAAGGACTACAAAGACACCTGTTATCTCTCAAAGTTTGCTGTCGGCACAGAGGCCCGTGGTTTGGGGGTTGGCCGTGACCTCTGGGGAGAAATTATTAAAAACCATAAAAAAATTTTCTGGCGCTCCCGGTCGGACAAATTCATCACGCACTGGTACATTAAACAATGCGACGGCATGCACAAGGCTGGTGAGTGGACCATCTTCTGGAAAGGGCTCGACCAACAACAAATCAGCGACATCATCGAATACGCATTAACTCAAAAGGTGGACTTTATCGGGTAAATAGCCTTTAGCCGGGGATAGGGTAAATGGTTGATGGCAGGTAGGGGGTTCAAGGCTCAGGGTTTTTCGTTCACGTTCACGTTCTTCGTTCTTCGTTTTTTTGGGCAAAGGGTTTTTTTATCATGAAACCAACCTGTCTCATCATTGCCCACCGCGGTGACAGCGGCTCCGAGCCCGAAAACACCCTTAAGGCCTTTGAGTCTGCATACCATAAAGGGGCCGATGGGATAGAACTGGACTGCCATCTCACACGGGACAAAAAAGTGGTTGTCAGTCATGACCGCAACCTTAAGCGCATCACGGGAGAAAACAGGGATTGCTGCGCTTCTCTTTACCGCGATCTTATCGGCCTCGACTTTGGAAAAAAAGAAAAAATCCCCCTGCTCGTAGAAGTCTTTGACCTTTTCCTAAAAAAATTTGCCGTCATCAATATAGAAATCAAATCGACGGGAGTTTTTACAAACGGCATCGAAAAACATATAGCCATGCTCATCAAGCAGTATCGTTGCGCGTCGCAGATTATTGTCTCTTCATTTAATCCCGCGCATCTTTTAAGATTTAAAAGGCTCATGCCGCAGGTGCGGCTGGGCTATCTCATCTGCGAAAAGCAGGATTGGATCGCCAGAAACCGTTATGCAGTAAGGATTGTAGGGCCTTCCACCCTCAACCTGCAGAAAGAGCTGGTCACCCTGACCTCTTTCAACGGTCTCCTTGGTCTTGCCATCCCCCAATGGATCTGGACCGTCAATAAAAAACACGAAATGGAATTTTGGCTTGATAGAGGGGCCCAAGCCATTATAACCAACGAACCCGGATTATTAAAGAGTGTCATGGCGGGATCAAAAAAAGATTCTGCGTGCCAGACATAAGCCCCAGATTGTTAATACAAATATTTGGTGCCAAATGCATTTCGACGAAGAGACAAAAACAACAAAGGCCTCATCAAAGCGCGGGTTTGCAACAACGACACGGATTAAACTGAGCGACACCTACGACGAAGACGAAATCACCCTTGTCGACAATCCACAACAATCCAAAAAACAGCAAACACGGCCAAGTGGTGTTGCATCTCACGATCCCAAACCAGCCATCGGGCAAAGCTTGGTGTCTGGGGATTTCCAGGTTGACGGAGCGCAGGTGCCTTCCTTGCATGACGAAGGAACTCGATCGCGACCCCCAAGGGGAATTCCTTCGGGGCATCAAAGTCAAGTGAGTAACTTGTCGGTTGTTCATTCCCGTTTCAGCGAACTACAAAATGACGCAGCAAAAAAGCAGACAGCGCAGCAGCATAAGGTTCGCCCTCGGGTTATGGCCGCATTTGGTATCAGCCTGATCATTCTTTTTACTGTCCTTGGCGGCATCTATTCCAAACTTTCAAAGAAAAACGGGCTGTCAGATGGTCCGGTGCCCCCCGCAAACTCGGCCCTCAAGACCACCCCGATCACAGACTTAAAACTCTCACCCGTCGTGTTTTATGATCATAATAACAACGAGGTAAAACCCAATGAAATCAAGGTAGGCTCCTCGTATTTTCTGGACTATAAGGTTTTAAACTGGAACACCTCTCAAGCAAAAAAAACACAAGTTACCAACTTGACTTCGACGCGGTTGGGTTCCTCCGTCATGCAAGGAATGCACCCGCGCTCTGTCGACTTTGAAATTCCTGGATATAAATTTACGGCCGATCTAAAAATCTACACAGCAGGTGGCAGGCTCATTCTCTTTAAACCAGAATATTTGATATTTGATGACTTTGCTTCTATGAACAGCGAGGCCTTAAAGGTAAGGACAAGGCTCGACTTGTCGCAGGACATGCCCGCAGGGGCATACACGGTGGTGTTGAGTCTTAGGGAAATCGCCACACAACAGCAAAAGGACCTTGAAGCAAAAATAACAGTTGTAAAGTGAATATAAAACATTAACTCGAGGATTTACCCATGTCAGGACATTCCAAATGGTCTACGATCAAAAGAAAAAAAGGTGCTGCGGATGCCAAAAGATCCAATGTTTTTTCAAAGTTGATCAAAGAGATTACCGTTGCGGCCCGTATGGGCGGCGGTGATCCCGATGGCAACCCGCGTTTGAGACTCGTTATCGACAAGGCAAAATCGCAGTCCATGCCCAGGGACAATATAGAGAGGGCCATCAAAAAAGGCACCGGCGAACTCGATGGGGTCACGCTTGAAGAGGTTTCTTACGAAGGTTATGGCTCGGCGGGTGTGGCGCTCATTGTAGAGTGTACCACAGACAACAAGAACAGGACGGTTGCCGAGATCAGAAATATTTTTGCCAGAAAGGGCGGCAACCTTGGTGAGAGCGGCTCTGTCTCGTGGATGTTTGAAAAAAAGGGAACCATTCGTGTCGACGCAGGCAGCACTTCCGAAGAAGACCTCTTTGAAAAAATTATCGATGCTGGGGCTGATGACATGCAAAAAGAAGACAACCAGTTTGTGATCACAACAAATTACGAAAATTTTCTTGGTGTGAGCGAGGCCCTCAGAAAAGCGAACATCCCGGTTACAGAAGCCGAAATGGAACAGGTCCCCAAGAGCGCAATAAAAATAGACGACGAAGAAAAGGCCAGAAAGATCCTTGGCCTTGTCGAATCTCTTGAAGAATGTGAAGACGTCCAGAACGTCTGGGCCAATTTCGATATCGACGACTCCATGCTCGAAAAAATTTCTGGTTAAACTCTTGATACAAAAACTCCTCGTCGTTGCATTAAGGCCTGAGTGGGCTCACTTAAAACAGGGGTTTCGTTTTATCAAAGACACCGATTGTGACTGTCTTTATCACATCGCCGATCATGAAGGGGTTGCCCTGTTGCAGGTGGGCATTGGCCCAAAAAAATCCGGCGAAAGATTTTGTGAATTTCTGTCCCAACACGATTGTCTCTCGGTCCTTCACTTTGGCACATCAGGCGCCTTGACGCACGACATGCGTGTTGGCGATCTTTTTTTTGCATCAGAAGTGGTGTGCGGCGCGGAAACCATTCCTATCAAACACCCGCAAGCCCTCTCCCTGACAACCTTCTTAAAAGATCAGGGCGTCAACTGCTTTTCGGGAAGGCTGATCAGTGTGGACAGACCTCTCATCACTCCAGAGGACAAGGTGCAGGCGGCCTCCCGTTTTAACGCCCAATGCGTGGATATGGAAACCATTTCTATTGCTGAGCTCTGCCAGAAAAACCAGATCCCCTGCATCTCCTGTCGCGGTATCTTTGACCTGTACAACGAAGGCCTCGAGACACTCGGCGGTCCTTTCGACAAAAAGGGAAACATCAGCGCCTCCCGTCTTGCCGTCAACATTCTCAAAGAACCCAAAAGAATCCTCAAAATACCGGACCTGCAGAAGAGACAGGGTATCGTCAATCGTCACTTTAAAAAGGCCGTGATGTGGTTTGTCGGGCAGACAACAGAGTGATGCAATGATGATCAGGTGATGCAATGATGATCAGGGTGTGTTTTTTTGGGCCCCTGAGACATCGACGTCGAGGTGCCACATATTGAGGCAATTTCCCCATTAACGCGTTGTAGCCATGTTTTTTCCCCTTGTATATTTGAAAATCTATTCTTCAATCTATTCTAAAACTATTCTAAAAATAGCATAAAAAAAAGCTAACTAACTGAATTTAATTGATTAAATTTATTCTATGATCTATTCTATTAAAGTGAACAGAATCGATTATCAAAAGATCTCACAAAAACTTCAAGACCACCTTTTAAAAGAAGGGGCGTTGTCGGCGAGGGAGTTGTGTGTGCGGCTGGGTGTGAGCCAGCCCGTTTTTTCGAGGATCGTCGGAAATCTTAAATCACAAATTCTCACAACCGGAAGCGCGCGCTTGACACGGTATGCCCTTAAAAAAGAGATCGCCCATGTCGGCACACATGTGCCCGTTTACCAAATCACACCCAAGGGCAAGACAATCAAATTTGCTGTTCTGCACGCCGTTTATCCAAAGGGGTTTTATCTCGAATCGCATGTTCCAACAGCACAAAGCAGGTTTTTCGCAGACCTTCCTTATTTTTTGGCAGACCTCAAACCCACGGGTTTTTTGGGAAGACTTGTCCCCAAAATGCATCCCGAGCTTGGGCTTCCGCCTGATATTCGTCTGTGGTCTACTCAGCACCACCTTAAATATTTAACGCAGTTTGGTTGGGATACCGTAGGAAATTACATTATTGGCGATGCCGCCTTTAATCTGTATCTGCAAAACTCAAACCAGGCTCAGAACAATGTTGCCTTAAAAAAACGCCCGGCACTTTATCCAAAACTTGCAGAGAAGGTGCTTGAATCGGGCATGGCCGGATCATCCGCAGGGGGCGAGCAGGCAAAGTTTCTTGGTACAAAAGGTCCACACATCACACCCGTGCTTGTCAAGTTTTCGCCCGTCATCAACAACCAGATTGCTGAGCGCATGGCAGATCTCTTGCTGTGTGAACATCTGGCGCACAGCGTCCTTGCAAAGCACGGTTGTCCATCGGCAAAGTCTGAGATTATCGAGGGGGGAAAACGTCTCTTTCTCGAAATAGAACGCTTTGATCGTTGTCAAAATCAGGGAAGGCTTGGTCTGATGTCGCTTGGCTCGCTTGATATGGGGCATGTGGGCCAGATGACTCGATGGGGCGAAATCAGCGAGGCGTTGTTTAACAGCATGATCATCAATGAGACTCTCAACCAGCAGATTCACTTTTTGGAATTTTTTGGGACCCTTATTGGCAACAACGACATGCATCCGGGAAACATCTCTTTGTTTGTTGATGGTGAAACCATACTTAAACTGGCGCCGGTGTACGATATGCTCCCCATGTTGTACTACCCCGCCAACAACCAATTGTTCACAAGAACCCTCACCCCACCATTACCAAACCCCAACCATGCCCCTGTGTGGATAAAATCGTGGCACGCCGCCATGACCTTTTGGAACAGGGTTAAAGGGCATCGTCTCCTGTCAACAGAATTTAAAAAAATAGCTGTTGAAAACATAAAAACCCTTGAGACCATGAGACAGTGGCACAAAAAACTGCCACTGTAATTGGATTGAGAAGCAGACAAAGAACACACATCTGTCATACTCTTTACTGAATATTCGGGTACCAGGTACTCTTTCTTCTTTTTCTTGGTCAAACTCCTGGCCCCTAAAATGTGGGTGGCACTTTTGGACCGAAAGTATGGTGGCAACTTTTGGACCGCTAAGGTGTGATTACATGTTGCCGATTATTCGTACGAGATCGTTACCGTGGCCTTTGTGGGATCGCTGATATTTCCGGAGACATACTCGCCGTTGTAGTAGTAAATAATGTTATACTGCGGAACATTCAGCCTATCAAACATCTCAATCATCCTGACAAAATTTATCGAACCTCTGTAGGGCCTTAAATATGTTTTAAGATTGACCGTGGTCACTCTGTTTGAGCCTTGAGCAAAGTCATACATGTAAACAGCGTCCATGGGAATCCTGATAACCAAATCGTTTTTTGGATCCCTGTTATCCAAAAGGTGCCTGATGGTTTTCAAATGACACAGTCCCCACACGCCGCCCGCCACAACAACCTCAGTGGCATTAATGACAAGGTTGTGATCGCCATATACCGAGTTGACGTGGTAGTCAGCCAGGATGCCCTCCTGATTGTACGCACTAAACCCATCAGACCCTATAACCAGTTCTGCAGTAACAAACCCATCGTCTTTAGCCTCTTGCATATATCTTTCTACTGCGTCTTTGGCCGCATCGTGTTTGTCAAAATGTGGTGTCTGATGGGTTACCAAAAGGACCCTGTCTCCGCTGATGACCCTGTGTGAATCTATCAGCTCAACTTCGGGAAGTGAGTCAAGAAACTTTTCGATACTGGGATCACCGCATGTTTCCTGCCGTAAAGGAAACTCCTTTTTTTCAAAATCATCACAGACCACGTCGTTTGATAAAAAGAATGTCTCGGCACTTTTGGCAAACCACGATGCAAAGTCTTCCAAGGCCTCACTCGTGGGATTATGCCTGCTGCCACGTTTGGCACCAAAAAAACTAAAAGAAGTGTAGATAAGACGCAGAAATTGATATTTGTAAAACTCCTGGCTACCAGATTTCATCAGACATTGTGTTGTGGAGCCTTTTTTTAACTTGTCATCACAATCAAGATATCTGTCAAAGTCATCGTTGTTAATAACCCCATCGGCAAGCGACTCTTCGATGACCTCTTTTTGAACCCCCTTTAACCGGTTGAATAGGTGCCCATAATTTTGCATGAAAGCAGCACCCAATTTAACTTCGGTAAAGCTCATAGACTGTGTTGTCCTTTTACCGGTTATCGGCAGTTGATTTTAAAAGTTGTGTATTGATGTCCCCCAAGATTTTCTTAACCCCCTACCCCCACGCTACAGCTTAGACCACAACCCTCGAATCTGTGTGATAATCCTGAAGGGCCACAGCATCCATGCGTGTTTTTTTAAGCTCGGCGATGGCAGCAACAGCGGCCTCGGCCGCGGCGAGTGTTACAAAATAGGGTGTGCCGCTGGTCAAGGCCGTGCGCCTGAGGTCGTACGAGTCGACAGCGGAGAGCTTGCCCTCGTGCGTGTTGATGACCATCGCGATCTTTTTGTTTAAAAGCGGCTTGAGGATATTGGGGGTCCCTTCGTAATGCTTTTTAAGCATCACCGATTTAAGGCCGTGCTGCAAAAGATGCAGGCCCGTCCCCTTTGTTGTGACAAGCTCAAAACCTTGATCGATCAATCTTGTGGCCACAGCGACAATGGCGCTTTTGTCCCTGTCCCTTACCGAAATAAACGCCTTGCCTGTTTTTGGCATCGCGTTAAAGGCCGCAATCTGCGCCTTGGCAAAGGCCATGCCAAAGTTTTGATCGATCCCCATAACCTCACCCGTTGATTTCATCTCGGGACCCAGCAGGGTGTCAACACCTGAAAACTTGTTAAACGGAAAGACCGCCTCTTTTACACTGATGTGTTTTGGAAAAATATCTTCGATAAAGCCCAGTTCATCAAGGGTCTTGCCCATCATGAGCTTTGCCGCTATTTTGGCGAGCGGCTTGCCCGTGGCCTTGGAAACAAAAGGCACCGTGCGTGAGGCGCGCGGGTTGACTTCTAAAATAAAAATGTCGCTCTTCTGCACGGCAAACTGCACATTCATGAGCCCCACCACATGAAGCTCCAGCGCCATGAGTTTTGTCTGCCTGATGATCTCTTTAACAATATCCGGATGCAGGGAATGAGGGGGGAGACAGCATGCAGAGTCACCCGAATGAACACCTGCCTCCTCTATATGTTCCATGATCCCGCCGATCACAGCCCTTCTGCCGTCACATAACGCATCGACATCGATCTCGATGGCCTTTTCCAAAAATCGATCAATCAGCACCGGCCTGTCGTTTGTCACCAGCACAGCCTCTTTCATGTAGCGCTTAAGCTGCGCCTCGTCGTAGACAATCTCCATCGCCCTCCCGCCGAGGACATAAGAGGGTCTCACGATGATCGGGTAGCCAACCTTGTTTGCGGCCGCAAGGGCCTCTTTAAAACTGCGGGCCATCCCGTTAAAGGGTTGTCTGAGTTTGAGTTTGCTTATAAAATTTGAAAACCGCTCACGGTCCTCTACGCGATCAATGCTGTCCGACGATGTGCCAAGGATCTTTGCGCCCCATTTTTCCAAAGGGACAGAGAGCTTGAGAGGCGTCTGCCCTCCAAACTGCACGATGATGCCAAGGGGTTTTTCCTCTTCTATGATACGGATAATGTCCTCTTTGGTCAGGGGCTCAAAATAAAGGCGGTCGGACGTGTCGTAATCGGTGCTGACGGTCTCCGGGTTACAGTTGACCATAATAACCTCGTAACCGTCTTCCTTGAGAGAAAAACTGGCATGACAGCAGCAGTAGTCAAACTCCAGTCCCTGACCAATCCGGTTTGGCCCGCCCCCAAGGATGATCACTTTTTTTCTGCGTGTCGGGTTTGCCTCGTTCTCGGATTCGTATGTTGAGTAAAGGTACGGGGTGTGCGCCTCAAACTCTGCGGCGCAGGTATCCACTTTTTTATAAACGGGGATGATCCTGTTTTTTTCGCGAAACCGTCTGACGGCGTCCTCTGACTTGTTAAGTATTTTTGACAATGATCTGTCGGAAAAACCCATGCGCTTTGCATCTTGTATGATGGCGGGGTCTATTTTGAGCGGGGAGTTTTTTGCCCTGTCCAATGCCCTTAAATACTGCTTTTGCGGCATGTCCCTGCTTTTTTTTAAGGGCTTTGCCGCGTGACGTTTTAAAAAAAACTCGTACTGAATGATCTGGCTTATCTGATCGATAAACCACGGATCAATGTGAGTCAGCGCGCTGATCTCTTTGACGGGGATTTTAAATCTCAAGGCCTGCGCGATCCACAACAGGCGGTCAGAACGCGGCGTAATGAGGTGATCAAAGAGTTCTTTTTTGCGCTTTGGGACTGTCTTTTCTGTGAGTTTTTTTTCCTTGAATCTGTAGATGCCCGTTTCAAGCGAACGCATGGCCTTTTGCAGGCTCTCTTTAAATGTGCGACCGATCCCCATCACCTCGCCAACTGATTTCATCTGTGTACCCAGAATATCTTCGGCCTGCGAGAATTTTTCGAACGTGAAGCGCGGTATTTTGGTGACCACATAATCGATGGAGGGTTCAAAGCTCGCGGGGGTATTTTTAGTGATATCGTTTTTTAATTCATCAAGCGTGTAACCCACAGAGAGTTTTGCCGCAATCTTGGCAATCGGAAAGCCCGTTGCCTTGCTGGCTAAAGCCGATGAGCGCGACACCCTGGGGTTCATCTCGATCACGAGCATCTCACCCGTGACGGGATTGACAGCAAACTGAATATTGGAGCCACCTGTATCGACACCGATCTCGCGGATAATGGCAACAGAGGCGTTTCTTAACATCTGGTACTCTTTGTCGGTGAGTGTCTGGGCGGGGGCCACGGTGATGGAGTCTCCAGTGTGAATCCCCATCGCGTCAAAGTTTTCAATCGAGCAGATGATGATGACGTTGTCTTTTTTATCGCGAACGACCTCCAACTCAAACTCTTTCCAGCCAATCACGGATTGTTCGACAAGGACCTGGTCTGTCGGTGAACAATCGAGTGCCCACTTGATGTGCTCTTTATACTGATGGATATTGTACGAAACATTGCCGCCTGTGCCGCCCAAGGTAAACGCGGGTCTTAAGATCGCCGGAAAACCGATTGTTTTTATCGCAGTCAGGGCCTCTCTGGTGTTGTTGATAATCGCGGAGCGGGGGACCTTAAGACCTATTTTTTCTATCGCCTGTTTAAAGAGAAGCCTGTCTTCTGCTTTTTTAATTGAGGCAACATGGGCGCCGATGAGTTCAATCCCGTATTTTTGCAGCACGCCTGTTTCGTGCAGTTGCAGAGCCATGTTGAGCGCCGTCTGGCCGCCGAGTGTGGGGAGAAGGGCATCCGGTCTTTCTTTTTCGATCATGCGGGTGCAGATCTCCAGAGTGATGGGCTCGATGTATGTGCGGTGGGCAAGGTCCGGGTCGGTCATGATGGTGGCCGGGTTGGAGTTGATCAGGCAGATCTCGTACCCCTCGCTCTTTAAGGCCTTGACCCCCTGCGTCCCCGAATAATCAAACTCGCAGGCCTGACCAATCACAATGGGGCCAGCGCCAATCACCATGATTTTTTTGATGTCGCTTCGTTTAGGCATGATCCATCATCCTTGTGAATTGATCAAAGAGGTACCGGCTGTCATGCGGGCCGGGCGAGGCCTCCGGGTGATACTGTACCGAAAACAGCGGGAGCGTCTTGTGCCGTATACCCGAGATCGTTTCATCGTTAAGATGCACGTGCGTGACCTCGACATCGTGTGGCAGCGAATTGGGGTCCACGGCAAAGCCATGATTTTGAGCTGTGATCTCCACCTGTTTTGTTTTAAGGTTCATGACAGGCTGATTGCCACCACGGTGTCCAAATTTGAGTTTGTAGGTCCTTGCGCCCAGGGCCAGTGAGAGGATCTGGTGTCCCAGGCAGATACCAAACAACGGTATTTTTCCGATGAGCTGTTTGACATTATCAATCGCCTGGGTGCACGCTGCGGGGTCTCCGGGGCCGTTGGACAAAAAGACACCGTGCACTTTTTCCTTTGAGAGTAAAATATCCTCAACCGGGTAGCCATAGGGAACAACCGTCACGTTACACCCGTGATCATTAAGAAGACGCAGGATGTGCTGCTTGACCCCAAAGTCGTAGGCAATGACATTGTACTTTTTGTGACCGGCGGATTTTTTGTCAAACGTGTAGGCCTGATGACAACTGACCGCCTCTGCAAGATTTTGCCCTGTCATGTCGTCTGCCCCCTGGGCCATTTTTTTTAACTGCGTGATTGTGAGTTTTGCATCAACGGCAAGGACTGCCGGCATGGCCCCCCGATCACGGATGTGGCGCACCAGCGCCCGTGTATCGATTTCGGAGATGCCGGGTGTCTGAGATTGAACAAGATAATTTTGAATGGAGTCCGTTGCCCTGAAGTTTGAATAAATACTGGAGTCCTCGCGGACAACAAGACCCTCTGCATAGATTTTGCCGGATTCGGTGTCCTGTGGGTTAACCCCGTAATTACCGATGTGCGGGCAGGTCATGCAGATGATCTGCCCCGCGTACGAGGGATCGGTGAGAATTTCCTGATAACCGGTCATGGATGTGTTAAAAACAACCTCGCCGATTTTAACACCGCTACAACCAAAGCCCCGGCCGCAAAAGACCGTGCCGTCCTTAAGAACAAGATGTGCCTGTTTAAAGTCCCGCTGCATATGCACAAGTTACTAACTTGACTTTGACGCGGTTGAGTTTCCTCGTCATGCGAGGTATGCACCCGCGCTCCGTCAACTTTGAAATTCCTAGACATTAAATTGCGGGGTGACTATACTTTCACCAGCCAAAAGACAATCATTTTGTCATGATCATTTTAGCATGATCATATGCATCGATGTGTTTTTCCTCCTTGACTAAATACCGTTCATCTTTTTACTGTCGGCGCCATGAAAAAAAGCTACGAAGTAAATATCCTCGGCCAGAAGTTTGTCCTTAAAACCGACAACGATGAGTCTCATGTCAAGAAGGTTGCTGATTACGTCAACAAGGTCATGCACAGCATCAAAGAAAAAACCTCCACCATCTCCACACAAAACATAGCCATACTGGGCGCCCTTAATATTGCCGAGGAAACCTTTAAAGAAAAAGACGAGTTTAAGGCCATGATCACGGACTGGCGTGACCGCCTCAAGGATTCCCTTCAAGAATAATCCACACACAGTAGGCTTGCCTGCAGCTGGTATCTCTTTGTTACAGTGAACACGGGGATACTCAGGGCAATAAGCGGCTCTATCGTAACAAATCGTGACATTTGAGGTTCAAATCTTTCGTCCGTTGTTTTTTTGACACCGCAACCCATCGAAGTTGTTTGAAAAAATATTAGCACATTTTGGCAGGGCATTTGCATTAGAGGGCGTTTACGAGGTTTGGGAAAGGTCTGGGGGCGTGATGGCGTACACGTCATAAATGTATGGGTTATGGGCTAATGATCAACAACAAAACTTTTAACATTGCAATTCTGGTTCTGGTTATTCTCACAATCTGTGTTTCATGCGGTGGGTCTCAAGTTTCATCCACTTCAAATCAGCAAGGACAGGGCGGGGCTGATCCTGCTCAGGCTGGAGAGATGCTGGTCTTAAGCGGGAGCATTCAAATGCCAACCAATGCCTCTGGCACCTCCTTTCTTAAATACTCAAAGGATAACGACACGGCAACGGCAGAAACAACAGGAGTCAAGGGCAAGGTGTCCACGTTGGAGGGGGAGGTCCTTGGTGAGTTTGAAACAGACAATGCCGGCGCCTACACCCTGTCAGTTGCGGCTGACAAAGTAAACGCAACCGAGGGCAAGACACTCAAGGTCGAGGGAGAAAACGGGATCACTTCGTACCAGAAAGTCAAAACAGATTCTGAAAGCGAAGAAGAAGGTATCGATCTTGGCGAGGCAAATATCGATACAACCCTTGCTGTGCAGTCCATCTCCGAAGAATTTGCAGCAAACGAAGAACAACTCAACTGCCTCTACAAGATATACAAGAACATGTGGCAGTCATCAGAAGAGAACACGGGAAAATTAAACGAATCGATTTCTCTCATTAAACAGGCCCTGTCAGATTATCTCTCAGCGGGTTCCAGTGAACAGGCTGCCGCAGGACAGTCGCCTGCAAATCTATTAAGCGCAATGATTTCCGGTCAGTCAACAGGTCAGGTCAAATATTTGCTCTCGGAAAGCGATTTTGATGAGGCCATCAGGGCCAACCAGACCTTGAATAAAATCCTGTCAAAACTTGTCAAGAACGACTCAGCCGACAGCGATGAAGATAACCTCTGCGAAAATATCGAAGCAGGCAGTCTGGAGACAAATGTGGTTGTTGCCCCTCTGCTCGAATCGGAGACAGCCGAGGAGCTTGAAGAGGCTTACGGTGATGATGATGCCATTGAGATTCATGCCAAAATGATCAACAAGTGCGCCTCCAGCAACAGCTGTGATGAGGTGCAAAACAACTCTTCGGCCATTAACAACCTCATGAAAGAAATCGCCAATGACAAGACCTCTCTCTATGACAACAATGGCGAGGTTGATGACAAGGCCATTGAAGGCATCATGGAAGTCACAAAGGCCTGCAAGGCCGATGATATAAAGGCTGCAAATGATTGTGCCAAATCAAAACTCGAAGAAGTGGTCACGGACGGCTGGGTCAAAGTGATCGAAAAGATCCAGGAAAAAACAGAACCCGAAACAACGGAGAAAAAAGAAGAAAGCAGCACAAATTCAAATGCAAAAAACAACAAGGAAGAAAAAGAAGCCGTAAAAGAAAATAAAATTCAAATTTGTCACATCCCTCCCGGTAACCCCGAAAACGCGCATACAATTGAGATTGCAGAATCAGCCCTTGACGCACATCTTGAACACGGGGACTACACGGGGTCGTGTGAACAAGACAAAGACAACGAAGAAAATAATGATGAGGTTGTGCAGATCATTGAAGAGCCTGTCATCATCCCCGTTGTTGACTTTTTTAATGAGTGCGGTCAGGGCAACCTTCTTCTCAATGGTGATTTTGAAGCCGTTGATGCACGCAAGGGCCTTGTTCATAAAATAAGCCTGAACGCCCTTTTTAAACCATCACAGTGGGATGTTTTTGATGCCCTGCCAGATTATACCGACGGAACGGGCGTTTCGTGGCAAACAGTTGATGGGACATCGGGCATTGAAGTGCAATATAATAACACGGTCGCGCCTGCGCATAGCGGTAAACTATATGTTGAATTAGACAGCCATAATAACAGTCTGAACGGTGCAAACACCAACAGCGGCATGACACAAACCACCTACCTGAATGGCGGTAGCTACAAGTTGGATTTTTACTACAGGCCGAGGACAACAAAAGCGGGAGACAATACGATACAGGTTTATTTTGATGGTCTTCTGGTCAAGACAGTGGATGGGGCAAACAATTCCCAGTGGGGGTTAAATTCCATTATCGTGAATAATATTGTCAAAGGCGAACACACTGTCACATTTCAAGCCGCGGGAACACAAAACTCATATGGCGGATTTCTTGATGACATTAGCCTGTCCTGTCATGCTGAAAATGCGGCCTATTGCGGTGATGGAATAAAAAATGCCTCCGAAGAATGCGACGGCACAAGCGGGATTGACACGGCAAAAAACCAGACCTGCTCCGCATCATGCACCATCGTTCAGGGACCCTACTGCGGTGACAAAGTGAAGAACGGCACCGAGCAGTGCGACAGCACAAGCGGGATTGACACAGCAAAAAACCAGACCTGCGCTGCATCATGCATGATCATTCAGGGCCCCTACTGCGGCGACAAAATAAAGAACGGGTCCGAGCAGTGTGACAGCACAAGCGGGATTGACCAGGCAAAAAACCAGACCTGCTCTGCATCATGCACGATCGTTCAGGGACCCTATTGCGGTGACAAAATAAAGAACGGGCAAGAGCAATGTGACGGCACAAGCGGGATTGACACAGCAAAGAACCAGACCTGCTCTGCATCATGCACGATCATCCAGGGCCCCTACTGCGGCGACAAAATAAAGAACGGGCAAGAGCAGTGCGACAGCACAAGCGGGATTGACACAACCAAGAACCAGACCTGCTCAGCATCTTGCATGATCATTCAGGGCCCCTATTGCGGCGACAAAATAAAGAACGGGTCAGAGCAATGCGATGGCAAAAGCGGGATTGACAAGACAAAGTACCAGACCTGCTCTGCATCATGCACGATCGTTCAGGCCCCCTATTGCGGCGACAAGGTCAAGAACGGGTCTGAGCAATGCGATGGCACAAGCGGCATTGACACAGCAAAGAACCAGACCTGCGCTGCATCATGCACAATCATTCAGGGCCCCTACTGCGGCGACAAGTTTAAGAACGGGTCTGAGCAGTGCGACAGCACAAGCGGGCTTGACAAGGCAAAGAACCAGACCTGCTCTGCATCATGCACAATCATTCAGGGCCCCTACTGCGGCGATGGCAAAAAAGATGGGACAGAGGAGTGCGATGGCTCGACACCGGATGGATCAAGCTGCTCCGCGACATGCACAATTTCACAGGACTTCACCGAGATCTGGAACTACACCTTTGGTTACATCTGGGGTGGTTTTTACCGCATGATCCCCGGTCCGAGTGCGGCGATAGGAGACATGAGACCCGATCTCTCCGGACTTGAGATTGCAACAGGAAACGAAGAGTACAGGCCGCTTGGCGCCAATGGGCCAAAGGGTCGCTGGTTCATGTTTAAGGCAGACGGTGCCGTAGAATTTTGGAAAGATACAAACAACGATGAGGCCCACTCTTCGGTGAATCTCTTTGACGTGACAGGTGACGGTCTTTACGAGATGCTGGGCGGGACAACATCGGGGAACCAGGTACAGGTCTTGACAGGCAAAGGTAACTTTCACTGGAAATATAATGTGATGGGACATTCCATCTCGACCCCCGCAGTTGCTCTCATGTATGACGGCGGCAGCCCCAAGGTCTTTGATGGAGCATTTGACGGGCGCGTCCGGTCAATTGACGGTCTCACAGGCAAACTGGACTGGACCTTTTACACCTCTCAGCGCATCTGGTCATCTTCTGCTGTCGATGATCTTGATGGGGATGGTTACAAAGAAATTGTCATTGCCAATGACGGCAACGGTTATACCGACAGTCTTCTGTACTGTCTTGACGCAGAAACAGGGAAACTTAACTGGAAACAAAAGCTGGGCAAGGCTGTCAGGGCATCATCTGCCTTGGCCGATGTTGACAAAGACGGTATTTTAGAGGTCCTGATCGGTGATGTGACTGGTAAATTCAGGGCCTTTTCTGGTGACACAGGGGAACTCGAATGGAGTTTCACCACAGGCGGAGATATTACATCATCAGCTGCGGTGGGTGACCTTGATGGTGATGGCTCTCTTGAAATTGTGTTTGGTTCCAAGGATGGCCGCGTGTATGCCCTAAATGGAAATGGTCTTCTGGTCTGGAGTTATGACATTAAATCTGCGGTCCATTCCTCTCCAGCCCTTGCCAATAGAGGACATGGTGGCCGATTGGATGTTTACGTCACAACAATGAGCGGGAAACTTGCCATCATCAACGGAAAGACAGGCAACCTGATTTCATCTTTCTCTGTGGGTTACGCGATTGTCTCTTCTCCCGTGGTGGCCGATGTTGACGGCGACAAGAAACTTGAGGTCTTTTTTCAAGACCGCCGTGGTGACAGCTTTGGAAACAAGGGCGATATCTTTCATGCGATCAGGGATCTTAAATCCAATGTGGAGCCGTATGCCAGAGAATGGCCCATGTTCATGTCCAATGCGGCGCATACTGGAGTTTACATGGGAACAAGCATCGCCTATTCAAACAACGAACAGGCGCCCAAACCCATGCCCGAAAAAGATCCGGCCCCGGACGGTGGACCCCTTCCTGCGGGTTTCTGCGGTCCTGATTCCCTGCCGACACCCATCTCCTATTACAGCTTTAACAAGAACGTGATCACGGACGACATGAGCGAAAATCACGGGATTGGGTACGGTGGCGTCTCGGTTCTCGAAGATGCCGGTCACGATGGTGCCGCAGCGAGCTTTAACGGTATTGACCAATACGTTGATATGGGCAAAGACCCGATTCACAATGGTCTTAAGGTGATAACAGTCACTGCGTGGATCAAACCTGAGTCATTGACCGCAAAGCACATCATCGCATCCAACTTTAGTCACGGGGTCAAAAAATGGCAGTTCCGAATTGTGGAGGACAAATTATCCGTTATAGTCTCTCCGGACAGTGTGAAGGAAGAATCCTTGACAGGCAAGATCTCGCTGATCCCCGATGCATGGAATCATGTGGCCATGATCTGGGACGGCAAGGTTGTCAAACTGTATGTCAACGGTGTGGCCGAGCAGGAGACCCTTGTCCTTAAATCCATGCACGGCGCCCTTGGCCACCTGCTGGTCGGCGACATGAGCCTGGATGGTGTTTCGTCTTACGAACCCTTTGATGGTCTTATTGATGACCTGACGATCTATGAAGAGGTATTCAGTCTGGACCAGATGATGACAGATATGGACGAGTACAAGTCCTGTGAGTGATTTGTTTTGGGTCTGCCGGGGAAACACCTGTTTCTCCGGCCTGGCCCCATGATAAGGGTCAGCAGAGGATAGGGGTCAGCAGGGATAGGGGTCAGCAGGGATAGGGGTCAGGACTGGACATAGGACAATAACACTCAAGTTGCCTGTGCTGTCATGTCCAGTCTTGTGTGACGAGCCTGATCAGCGTTAGGGGTAGGGTTAAGCCCCCGAATCCTGTTCAGCCAAGGCCAGCATATCCTTTGGTTTCGTAATATCCTCATAGATGGCATCCATAAATCCTGCGGGGATGCCGTCGGGAAAAAGTTTTTCTACAAGCTCCGTGAATTTGTGTATTGGTTTGCTTTCAAATCTGAATTTACTGTTTCCGCGATTGTCGAGACCTGCCAATTCCTGCGGCGAGTTGTTGGCAACAAAAGGAGGGGGTGTTAAAGCGGTTTTAACTGCCTCATGAGTGTATTCCTGCACGCGAGGGAGATATTCTTCCAGCCCTTCCATGGTCAATCCCACACCAAAATTGGCAGCAAAACGGCTCTGATCCTTTTCTGAACCCCACGCGCAGGGCACCACTAACTTTTGCCAAAACAGTTGTTCGTCAGTCATCGCAGCAACTGTGGCATCAATATCTTTGAGCAATGGATGGTCGGGGTATATTCTTGCCTTCATATGCAGTATCCGTTTTACAGACCGTTCGAGGGCTTTCCTTGATATTGCCCCTTCGTCAAGCAGTTCTTTGCCGGCATTGGCGAACAACTTTAACCCGCCATAACTGGAGATGGAACCATAGTCCAACATGATATCAACATCGGCCTCAACAAGGCGTTTGATCATGAATTTTATTTTTTCAAGACGTGACCGCGCGTTCGTCTTCTTTTCTTTTCCCATTTGGCCGTCCAGGTACTCAGTAAATATGCTCGTATTAATGTCATCTGTGACAAGCACAGTCTTCTCACCTTGGGGACCTAAGTTGTCCCTTACCCATCGCACAGTCTTTGGGGAAAATACCGATGGGTGATTGGGGTCAACGGCCTCTAATATCGCCCCGCCAATCATCACAGCCGCAGTTTCGGGTCCAAATCTGTCAAGGAGAACTCTAAACGGTTTAAAATCGCGCTCTACGTCCTTAAGGGATCTGGTTTCTTTGGGCAGTTTTTTTGTTGTCTCAAGTCCGCCCTCCAGATGACCGTATCCCGGCGCGTGCTTGAGCGTAAAGGCTGCGTGTCTGCCGTCTCTCTCTGCTGCGGCAATCGAGAGACTTCCAAAAAGGGCAACCACGTCCGGATCCCAACTGTGGATTCTGTCCAGCTGCCACATCGTGGAGCGCGCCCTTGCTACTTCATTCTCAGGGGCAACATCTGCCAAGGGTCCGTAAATCAGGGTGTAGCCGGCGGCTGTCATCGAAGGATAGCTTTTAAGGCCTGTATAATACTCCCTTGCCAGTTCTGCCAACGCACTAAAACGGGCGTCGCTCTTGTCAATCGCTGCTGTTGTTTGCACAGGAGTCGGCTGGTGCATACGCACGGCAAATGGGACAGACGCTTTGGGGTCTGATGCCGCTTTAGGCACATCGCTTTTGGCTGCATACGCATCCTTGGGGCCCCGAACAAAAGCAACAGCCACAGCAGGCGCCACGCTTGCTGGTTGGACCTCTAACTGGTCGCAGTGAGGTGCCGATAAACCATTGCATGATGTTACGGGATCAGCCATTGCCTCTCAAATATGCAAGGCCTGTGCCAATTCACAGTGATAGTTATGGTGGCAATATGTTGATTAGAAAGACGTTTGTCTGGCGGGCGTTCTGTAGAACTCGCAGGTGGGGTTAAAGACCCTCAGTTATGGACTTGTTGCTGTTGCTTCATCCCTCATCACGCTAAAAAAACATTCTGAGGCACCTTCGGGGAATAAACGATCATAGGCGGTCGTAAATTTTCTTATCAACTGCCACGCGCCTAGTTCTGCCCTGTTTGCCTTGTTATCGTAGCCCGGTAATTCCTGAGGAGAGTTGTCAGCGATGAAAACGGGGATGGCGCCTTGTGCTACTTTTTCATCCACGATTTTTTTGAGGTCATTCCTCTTTGCCTGTGTGGCTTCTGTCGACAGCCCGCCAATGCCGAGTTCTACTGCGCGGGAGGCACTTGCAGACAGATTGCCTTCGTCATAAGTCATGAGCAGAAGCTTTTGCGCCCAAAGTTCATCATTCGTCATTCCGTCGATAAGGGCATCCACATCTGCAAGACGCGGATTGTCGGGATACATGGCCTGCTTTGCCTTGAGGATTCTACGCACCGAAGGGATGAGTTCCTTCCGCGTTATCCTGCGTTCCTTAATGAGGCGGCGTCCCGCAGAGATAAGACGTGATGCAGCCTTATCGGGAAAATCGCTGTCACAAAAAAGGATAATATCAATGTCTGCTTTAACCGAAAGATAGAGTAACATGGCCACTTTTTGTTCGCGGCGCTCCAATGCGTTCTTGGATTCTTTTTCAATCTTGCCCTTGATATAGGCCCTAAAAGAAGGAGAATTTGCGTCGTCTGTAATGAGGAGTACGTCCTGGCCAAGCCTCTTGCGCATCCACGAGACCACCTTTGGCGAAAGGGCGGCGGGAGGCAGAACTTTTTGATCACCTTTATCCAAAGCTGGAACGGCTACGCCCGCGACCATCACACCGACACCGTTGTCGAATTGACGAAGCGTGGTCTCAAACGATCTAAAATTGTTTGCAATTTCTCCGTAGGTCCTTGTGTCTGTAACCAAACTGTCACCCATCTCTATGGTCTTTGCCTCGATAGATCCGATCCCCGGTGCGTGTTTGATAAAGGAGAATACGGGCCGGTCATCTACGCGTGCGGCCTGAATGGCCAGACCGGCAAAAAATGACGCGACCTCGGGGTTCCATGTGTGGACTCTGCCACGTTGCCACATGTGCGCCCGTTCTCTTGATGCCTTGTCTGGAGGAGCCACATCAACAAGCGGACCAAAAACGGCGTTGAGACCCGATGCTGCAAGCCCCCTGTAGCCCGACATCTGCTTAAAAAATCTTTCTGCGATTGCAGAAAGCTCGATAAAGGAATCTTGTCTTTTAAGAGAGGGGGTCTGTTCTTCACAAGAACTGTCCCGAGATGTGTCTGTCTGAAAAGGGGGAGGCAGGGGAGGAGTCAAATTTCCAGTTATTGGTTCATGTTCGCCCATACACAGTCTGTATAGGCAAAATTCGGGAAAAGTTGCGTATTAACCGGCCAAAAAGTGAAAAAAGTTTAACTTTTATTATTTTTATTCCGGTTGATGCCAGCCAAAAATCATATTGTATTTTAATGTCTAGAACCTTGGAAGGTTTTTTCTACGCGTTTCGGCATCAATTTTTGCATGGTGTCCGCCCGCGTAGTGTTTTCCGCTTTATGCGGGTTATGAATTTCAAAGTTGACAGAGCGCGGGTGCATTCCTCGCATAACGGAGGAACTCAACCGCGTCAAAGTCAAGTTAGTAACTTGTTAACATTAACCCAATTTGATTCTTCATATTTTTGATTTCTTCAATGATAATAGCGGGTTGCCCAACAGCCTGCTAGAAATGTTTTTTTGGTTTGTAAAGATGAGTACAATGCCCCAGATGCAGCTCTGCGGCCTCGAGGATGGTCTCTGACAGAGTGGGGTGGGGGTGAATACAGCGCGCAAGCGCCTGCACAGTAGCCCCCATCTCAACCGCAACAACCCCCTCGCTGATCAGATCTCCCGCACCACAGCCGACAATGCCCACTCCCAGTATTTTACCGGACTGTGGTTCGATAACGAGTTTTGTGAGTCCCTGCTCTGCACCGAGTGTCATCGCCCTGCCCGATGCTGTCCATGGAAATTTGGCCACCTCGTATGAGATCCCCTGTTGTTTGGCGGATTCTTCACTCACACCACACCACGCTATTTCGGGGTCTGTAAAAACAACAGCGGGTATTGCTTTGGGCTGATAAAGCCTTTCTTTTCCCAGGATGTTTTCTACTGCAATCCTGGCCTCAAATGACGCCTTGTGCGCCAGCATGGGATTGCCGGCAATATCGCCAATTGCAAAGATGTGATGTTGTGATGTTCTTCTGGCGCCATCAACCCTTATAAAACCCCGTTCGGTACAAGCCACGCCAGCACAATCAAGGTGCAGTCCATCCACAGTTGGCTGTCGCCCCGTGGAGATAAATACATGATCAAAGAATTCTTCTGTTGTTGTTTTGGATGTGTCCTCAAAACCAACGCAAAGCCCGTCTGTAGCCTCACGAATACTCAGCACCTTTGTGTTAAATAAAAAACCCTTAAACTTTGCCTTAAGTTTTTTTTGCAGGACCAGGGCAAGATCCCTGTCAACACCTGGAAGAATCCCGTCTGTCATCTCGACAACCAATACCTCTGTTCCAAGCGAGGCATAAACACTGCCGAGTTCCAGCCCGATGTAACCACCACCAACCACCAGGAGTCTTTTGGGAATGTTTTGAAGCTCCAGCGCCTTTTTTGAATTCCACAACCGCTCTGACACGAGAGAGACCCCGGGGATACCCGCAGGCCTTGAACCTGTGGCTATGATGGTGTGATCCGCTGTGATACTGTGTGTGCGGCCGTCTGCCCCTTGAACATGCAGGGTACGGGGATCAACAAAACCTGCTGTGCCCTGTATAAAGTTGATCTTTCGTGCCTTGGTGAGTTGCAAAAGCCCCCTGCCAAGCTGTTTGATGATCCCCTCCTTGTGAGATCTCATCTTATCGAGATTGATATCTGGTTTTGCAAAAGTAAGACCAAAACGTGCGGCCTGTTCTGCCTCGTCCATGACGCGCGTCGTATGCAGCAGGGCCTTTGAGGGGATGCAGCCGCGATGGAGACAGACCCCGCCGGGCGCAGCCTCTTTATCAATGAGTGTCACGGTCATTCCCAAATCTGCTGCGTAGAAGGCCGCGGTATAGCCTCCGGGCCCCGCACCCAAAACAGCAAGCTGTGTGTGTGTTGCGTGGTTGGTCATGGCGAGACCCTTTAAAAGGGTTTGATCAAAAATCCAACTCTTTTTTTGTGACCCTTTTTTTAAGGGATTTACTTGTTTCTTGACCCGTCATTGTTTATTGCTGCCAGGCTAGGATCAAACGACGATCAGCTTTAGAATAATAAAACAGTTCAAATAACAGGAGCGTCTTTATGACATTTAATTTCGAAAAATTATTTACAGATGTTTTTGCGCCACAAAAGGGAGAGGTTGTTACGGTGATGTGCGATGAACCGCATCACGAAATAAAAGACAACGCGGCATGGCAGGATAGGCGCATCATGGCACAAGAATGGCACAGCACCATAAAAAACTTCTCTGGCAAATATGGTATCACGGTAAACCCGCTTGTGGTCTACCCTGCAACGGGTTCCAAAAACAGGGACCTGCCGGAATACGTGACCATCGAAGGTAAAAACACCCGCAGCGAAGACCTGATCGCTCAATCTACCATTGTGATCTCCATGCCAGAATTTTCTGCAACAGCACCTCTATTAAACTTTACGCAAAAATACAAAAAGCTGCGTGTGGCCAGCATGCCCTGTGTGCAAAGGTCCATGGAGGCCACAGGGCTCTCTGCGGACTATTCTCTGGTCGCCAAAAAATGTGCCCTTCTCGCCCCTTTGTTTAAAAAGGCCTGCGGGATTGAGGTGACCTTTTCTACGGGACACAAGTGTTTTTTCGATATCACCCCCGACAACCTCGTTTTCGAGGACAGCGGCAACCTGCACCCAGATAAAAAAACCATGCGGCTTGCCAATCTGCCCTCAGGTGAGGTCTGCAAGGTCCCCAACGAGGCACCAGACAGCAAGACACAGGGTGAAATCCCCGCACAGCTTGAAGGCGAAGACATGGTCTTTGTGGTGCAGCACAACCACATCATCGATGTCAAAGGAGACGGCCCGACGGCCTTAAAAATGAAACAGGCCTTTGCAGAAAAGGCGCTGAGCAATATTGCCGAGGTGGCCATTGGCTGCAACGACAAGGCAAAGGTGATCGGTGTCATTTTGGAAGACGAGAAGGCCGGTTTTCACTGGGCCTACGGCCGCAGTGATCACATTGGCGGCACCATTGGCGTCAAAGATTTCAGCGCTCCCGACAAGGTCTGCCATACAGATATTATTTACGCAAAAGAAAGCCCCATTGTCTGCAAACAGTTTGATTTTGTTTTCGCCGATAATACCCGAAAAACGGCAATTGTAGACGGGGAATTATTAATATGCTGACAAAAACCGCGTCCAACAAGTCATTGTCATGGTCTTTTTAAGGCACGGCCCTTTTTTCTGACGCGGCCTCTCTTGTTCCCTACACGGCCATTATTATTTAAAAAAAAACACGAAACAAAGCCCCCTGTTCATCCGATAATAAAAACAATTGACGAGGTTTTTATCAACAGGTCCGATAGTCATCATCGTCTGTTGGTTCAATTGTTCTTGATAAGGGGAGCAATAAAAAATGATCGCATCACCCGCAACAGCAACAATATCTGTCCGTCCCGTACAGGCTGGCCCTACCCTGCCTGTCCACAATGCGATTATTCAACACCCGTTGGCAAGAGGCCTGCTTGCTGCCACGGGCACGTGGCAACAAATCCAGGATCGATACGAGGCCCCTCTGGCAGAGGCCTTTGGGTTCAATAATGGTGAGCTTGCCGCGGTTTATGTGGGCAACCCGAATCACGAGGTCAGGAGACAGGTAGTCCATACTTTAGAGAGGGTTCGGGGCGGGGATGAATTAGAAGCAGAAACCTCAGCCATGCTCCGGCTTGCAGATTTTCCCCATAACAGGGTCGATACAGACCTGCTGATGCTGCTTGGAAGGGCTGGCACGGCGAGTGCTGCGCAAAAACTGGTTTCGTACATGCAGGCGCCCAAGACCGTCTTTGAATTGGGGGCCATGCACAGGGCACGTCACGCTGTGAATGCGCTTTTTTCGATGCCCGCTGAGATCCTGTTACCAGCCCTTACAGGGGCACTAGCCGATCCCAACATCATTGCCACGGTCAAGTACGATCCAGTCAATAAGATGGGGCTGTTGAATGCCTTTCAAGAAACACCTGCCGTATCTCTTGAGTCCAAGATGAAATTTCTCTGGGACTCGATAGAGGGGGCACAAGACCATAAGCGCTAACTTAATAACCGTCATGATACGTCGTCCACTGAGAAATTCGTTTTCTGGGTCTTTCTCGCAGATGAATAGAAATACGTTCCCAGTTTTTTATGCTGCATGCCAACTTCAATCGAG
>JADGCS010000041.1:0-13158 GCA_015228875.1 Deltaproteobacteria bacterium
CCTCTTTTCTACGTGAGCGAGTTTCGTTGTTTTATTTTTTGCCATCTTGACCTCCGTGTTTTTGTCATAACCGGAGGCATAGCAACTTTTTATTCATGATTCACGCAGGGTCACCGGAAGGACACGACAATCAAATCTTTCCTTAATTTTATAAAAAAATAAAAATAGCCCCTGCGGGCCTAATCTATGCTGGCCTCGGCACGATAAAAAAGGGGCCAGCCTGAAGTTGAATCGACAAAACTGCGGCGCATTATTAATGTCTTTGTCCCAACCTTAATTCCTCACCGCGCCATTTCTCGTGTCTGTATCTCCAGCGGCTTGTGATATTTATATTGTCGCGCACATTCTATTTGGTAACTTTTTTTCTAAACTCACAAGGCAACACATCCTTAACACTCCAAAAGTTGAGTTTCTTTTCTTTGGCTATTTTTTCTGCCTCTACAAAGGGACGCGGGTCAAAATCGTATTTTTCTTTACCTTCGGGATAATCCTTGCAGAATGGGCGATAATAGAGAGCCAAACCTTCTTCGATAAGTTTGATGCTGACATCAACGCTATCAATATACGCAATGCCAAGGATGCGGCCGTATTTTTCGATCCCGCTACCTACGGGTTTGATTTTAACGTTTTTGCCCCCGACAAGTTCCTGCAGGCGAGCCTTTGCTACCTTGCCAAAGCTCTGGGCCTTTTCGGGGGCGTCGATGGTGGCGATTCTCAGCATGAATTTTAAATTACCGTCTGTGAGTTGAATGGTGTCGCCATCCAAAACACGGGTGACGGTGTAGCTGTGGGTTTGCCAAGTTTCGGGTTCGGCAAATAGTGGTGTTGGGATTAAACATGTCAACGTGACAAAAACTAAAACGGAAATGGTTTTGGTTTTCATAAATTTTTTTTCTTAATCATTTACAGCGACATTATGTTGATACTCATCAAATAAAGCATCATCTTCAGGGATCGGTTCCCCATCACCATCACCATCAGGTTCAGAGTCATATACCAGTGAAAAAACCTTGTCGCCTAAGTTGTTGTCTACACAAAAATCGAGATGATAATCTTTATACGCAAATGCCGAAAGGTTGATGTACATATTGGGGTCTGGTTTTTCTCCTTTATCATTTTTTACGTCTTCTTTTTTTGCCGCTATATTAATGCGATTGTAGGTTATGTCACTTGCCAGCATGATGTTGGGATAAAAAGAATAATGGGAATGGAATGCCAAAATGGCATGGTGGATCTCGTGATCCCATGATTTCCAGTTTTCAATGCTGTGTGTTTTTTTGATGATCATAATTTGCTCCCATTTATTCAAAGTGTCCCTGCAAAAATAGGTTAAATTGGCTGAATCGGGTACCCTTCATATCAAGCCAACCGGACAAATGGGGTCCCTTTTATGAACAGATGTGGACAATTTTTATTTGCAGGTTTTATAATGTCCGGACCGTCGTTTGATGGGGAGTTTATCATTGGTGACACCTCTTAGCGTGGCAGGGCCGCAACTAAACGACTCAACATACCAGTCTCGAGTAGGCCCTGTCGCGCTGTGTTTTTCCGCTGCTGCGGAAGAGGAGGGATTCGAACCCTCGGTACGCCTTGACGACGTACGACGGCTTAGCAAGCCGCTGCCTTAAACCACTCGGCCACCCTTCCGATGTTCGAAGAACATCAGTTCTTCTGTTCTTCTGTTCTACTTTTCAAAAAACATGCCTGTATCTTTTGATGCGCCTACCCCACAACCAACCCAGTCATCCGCCCGCCCGTATTATCACGCTGGTGCTCAATATCAAGCATAATAAAAAACACTGTTTAACGATTTGATATTGTTATTTCAATGTGCCAGATAAGAATGAACTGATAAAAAAAACTTTTGTTTAAGAAAGGCCGGCTATGAAAAAAATAAGGGTAGGCATTATCTTTGGTGGCAAGTCTGCCGAGCATGAAGTGTCCCTGCAGTCCGCAAAAAACGTGATCGGCGCCATCGATAAAACAAGATTTGAGCCTGTGCTGATCGGGATCGACAAACAGGGGCAGTGGCACCTGACCGAGGCAGAAAACTACCTCTTAAACGCACACGATCCCAAATTGATTGCGCTTAATAAATCGAATGACAATGTCCTCATAGCCCCTGGGGCAACCGAAAATCAATTAATGGCCTCACACAAACAAAACAGCGACGGCAGGATTGATGTGGCATTCCCCATCCTGCATGGCCCGTGTGGCGAAGACGGTCTGGTGCAGGGTTTGCTTAAACTTGCCAATATCCCCTTTGTAGGGGCCTCTGTGCTTGGCTCCGCGGTCGGTATGGATAAAGACGTCATGAAACGGCTGCTCCGAGATGCCGGTATTCCTGTGGCTGATTTTATCACGGTGACCCGCACACAAAAAAATAATGTGACCTTTGCCTTTGTAAAAGATAAATTTGGTCTTCCCGTCTTTGTCAAACCCGCCAATATGGGGTCTTCGGTGGGGATCAGCAGGGTCGATACAGAGGCCCACTTTCTTACGGCCGTTGAAGAGGCCTTTATGTACGACAGAAAGGTCATCATTGAGGAGTGCATTTATGGCAGAGAAATCGAATGCTCTGTTCTTGGTAATGAGAATCCCGCGGCCTCACTGCCCGGCGAGGTGATCAGCAATGCAGCAAAACATGGTTTTTATTCCTACGAGGCAAAATATATAGACGAAAACGGCGCCACCCTTAAAATACCGGCAGATCTCGATCAGCAGACAGTTAAAAAAGTGCAGGCCCTTGCGGTGACAACATTTAAGGTCCTGTGCTGCGAAGGGATGGCGCGGGTTGATTTTTTTCTTAAACAGGATGGCCAGATCTTCGTAAACGAAATAAACACCATCCCCGGATTTACCAACGTCAGTATGTATCCCAAGCTCTGGGAGGCTACGGGAAAGGGCTACACGGCCTTGATTACAGAATTGATCGAGCTTGCGCTTGAGAGGCATAAAGAAGAAAGGGCGTTAAAGACGACGGTGTGTTAAGACCTCGATTTTGCATCCTGCAAAATCTCCGCCTGACCACCTCATTGGCCGGCCTTTCGCTCGCCTCACGCTCGCTCACCCCGCCCCGCGGGGCGGTCATCTCGTTTCGAGTCCTGCACCAAATCCAACAAAAAACCACCCCAAGGGGTGATTTTTCTTTGCGCGTCCATTGTGCAGGACGTCGAATCTATCTGCTAATCCTTCGTGGTGCGCGTAATGAGCTTTTGATGTTGTGATTCCGAGCAAGGTTTGAAAAGCTGCTATGGGTGTTTGCCGGTGGTTGAATCGAAAAACAAACTCTTCACCACCGTACATCCCGCCAATCCCTTCTCCCGCGCCAGCATCATGATTGCCTCATGAAGCGGTTTCCCATCATGCCGGTCCGATTCTCTGATGAAGATGCGTAACAACTTACCGTTCTCCGGAATTTTCATGTGTTTTCCTTCTTTCAGATTGATCTTGCCAACAACACGCCGCTGAAAAGACTTACGAACCAAACAACAAGGCTTCCGATAATGTTCAATGATGCAAAAAAGAGATCGCCATTTTTCAACATTGCCCAAGTTTCATAAGTGAAACTGGAACAGGTCGTAAAGGCTCCGAGAAAGCCGAGAATCATGGCAACCCGCAGATCAGGCGAAAATAAGGAGCGTTCGTCGGCCAAAGTGCCCAGGAAGCCGATGGCCAAACAACCGGACGCATTTACGACAAATGTACCGTATGGAAATTGGAAGCCCAGAATCTGGTGGGTCAAACCGCCGAGAGTATAACGAGCTATCGTGCCGACAGCTCCGGAAAGAGCCAAAATAAAAAACCTCAACATAAGCATACCTCCTTGATTGGAGCCGGTAGGAGTTATCAGCCTGTTGAGGCGGTTATACGGCGAACTCCATCGCCTTGCTTGATATGAATTTAATCCGCCCAGTATGCCATGTCGGCCTCTGACTATCAATGTATTTTCAGATTGCAAAACAGTACAAGTTTTCTGTCGACCCGTAATCGGTTGTGGAGGTGCCACTATGCCCACTATAAACGAAATTTTGCGCCAACAAATTCATTATTAAGCCCCGAAAACCCGTGTATCGTATATCGTGTATCGGGAAAAATTTTGGCCCCTTGAATCGGAAGTCTTTGCCTTCCCGATATACGATACTCGATACACGATAAACGAAATTTTGGACCGAAGGGCCAAAATTTTTGCGCGCCCGGCAGGACTCGAACCTGCTACCCTCTGCTTAGAAGGCAGATGCTCTATCCTAATGAGCTACGGGCGCCTGTTTAAACAGGCGCTCCTCTATCGTTTATGGAGGGAAGTTACAAGTCAAAATTGTATGTTGGAAACAGCGTCACTCGATACAATAATCACAGAAATAAAAAAGGCGTTTCCGAAACGGAAACGCCTTGTGATGATTGATTACACTAAATCAGCGGGATTAATAATCTGATGCCTTTGTACCAACCGCTGTGAATGTGCCGTTGCCGTTGTCGCCACCGGTCCAACTGATGGTGCCGACAAAACAGGAGTCGGTGGTTGAACTCCCCGCCTCCATCGCGCCGCACGAAACTGTGGCCACTGTTGAACTGCGGATGAATATTTTGACGCTGACCGCGGTCTCAGAACCTGAGTACGCATCTACATAGACATCGTAGTCGCCGTCTTCGGGGATCTCGTTAACCCAGATATTTTCGATCCCATTGCCGCAGGAAACACAGTCGACGTCGAGTTTTGGGTCGTCGGCCTCGCCGGAATCTCCCCAGTCGATAGAGTTGGTGCTGCTACCATCAAGGCCCACCTTGCAGTTGCCGTAATTACAGTCGGAAGTTCCATAGCCTCCGTTGGCATAATCACCGCTTGGTTTGACAAGGTGAAGGTCCATGTCTGTGGAACCGTCCCAGATCAACTGCGCCCTAAAAAGGTCGTTGGCAGCGGTTGCAGATGTTGATGTGAGGGTGATGGTCTTGGAGCAGGCGACGCCACTAGCGTCTACGGTGGTGATGGTGAGCAGGTTTTCGCCGCTGAACAGAGGGATAGCCACAGAGAAATCGGTTGTTGCCCCGGAGATGGCCACTGTATTTGACTGCGCGGCCGAGGCAATGGTGACGGTTGCACGGGCGGGCGTCTCGGCAAATGTGCCCGTCAGGGTGATCGCCGTGGTGGTCACAGTCTGGGCATCGGTATGACTGGTGACTGTGATGGCTGTGTCGGAACAGGCCGTGCTGGCCACACGCATTCCGCATGTGGTGTTGTCGGCGTTGTTGTCGATGTTATCAACAAAGTCAGTCCCTGTGTCGTAAATACCGTTGGCATTTACGTCGATGACGCAGTCGTAACAACCGGCCGTGAGCCTCTCACGCGGCCAGATAAGCCAGGGAGACTCGTTGGTGCAAAAGGCCTGCACGGCGTCGAGTTCGAAGGCCGCACTGCTCGAAGCCCCTGTGACGTCTGTGAGGGCGTCGCCATCAGACCATGTGGATTGATGGGTGACAACGTATTTTCGGACACCCGTGGCGTGTTGGACCAGGGATCTTTCGCTTGGTGAGATCCAGGCCCAGACATCGCGGATGTCTGAGTCTGTGGCATCGGGATCAAAAACATCGCGGTAGTTTCCGTGACGATCTGCGCAGACCTGCCCGATGATATCATTGCCGCTGTTAACTGACTGAATGGTAAAACAAGGGCGGAAACGACCGGGGCGCGCCACAAGATCGGATGCTTCGTCGTAGAGCCCGTTGGCGTTGAGATCGCAGATGACATCGTACTGTCCCGAGGCGAAGGTTCCCATGGAAGCAAGTCCCACACCAGAGCTGACAGTTACAGATGTGGTTGTTCCGCTCAGCGTGTCGCCGTCTGCCATGGCGGTACCGAGATCGGAGAAGGTGTAGCAGGTGTATGTGCCGTCGGTGAGTTCACCGTCATCCCCTTTTTCTATGCGGGCATAGACGCTCTCGCTGGATGTAAAAGAGGCGCGGCCGACTGCGCTTGAATCGGAACAGAAAATCTTGTCGTCATCAACAACGGTAAAGGTGTCTGTGTGGACCTCGACGCCGTCTGCATCGGTGATGCGGATGGTATAAGTGCCAGTGACAGCCTTAAGACGCGGTGTTGGTTTGGTCCCCCACAGGATCAGGTTTGCACCTGCGGCCGTTGTTGAGAGATCTTGTATGAGTGTGGATGTGGGGACCGCGCCGTCTTCGTCGGTTGTGGCGATGAACCCGCCTTCGGGGCTGAGGTCGCCGTCCGGGCCTTCGACCTCTATGTTATATTGGGTGTTGGGTGTGAGTCCAGTCAGGGAAAGATACACAGGATCGCTGGTTTCAACCGAGGTGAGTTCTGTTCCATCTTCGTCGGTAATACCACCAGAGGGCGTGCCGCCAGCATCTGTGTTGCTATCATCGCTGTCGTCAGACGATGAAGAAGATGTGCCGATGCACGAACCCATGACAAGCATAAGCATTAAGATAAATATGTTTTTTAAAATAAAAGAACGAAAATTTTGCATACAGGGCCCTCCATAAAGATTGACTTTAAAAACCGACGTTAAAAAAAACACTTCTCACCAACTGTCCTACTCACACAGGTGATGCTGGATGACAAGTGATTTTATGGTGGGTATGAAAAAAAACACAGGAGAGGTTGGAGATTGATGCAACAAATTGGCCTGTTAACGGCTTTTTTTTTATGTTACCCTGGTGTGGTATGTGCCCACGTCTCTTTTTCGGCGGTTTCACCTGCTACAGAGGGGGTGATGGGTTTAAGACCAGACGAGAAGGCATCCCTGATGGTGACAGTGTTGTCAGAGGCAAGACCCACGGGTTCATACGCTGTCCCTTTTTGAAAATAAGTGTCATCGGATTCCAGAAGGTAGTCTATTGTGACAACTGTGTAGGTTTGTGTGGGATCGATGGGATCGGGAACCCCTGCGTGCTGCAGGTATTCGCCGGAGCCTTTCTGTGTTTCTGATTTTTTGAGCATCTCTGCAAGTTGTTTGCCTGTGATTTTAACGGTCACCAGATTATTGTTGTACTTAAAGACGCGGTCCCTTTGTCCGCTGAGTACGACCCCGTCTGCATCTGATGTGATGTCGCCGCGCATGGCCCCGGTGTTTAAGAGGGCAACGACGGGTTTGTCTTGCGGGATATAATTTCTTGCGGCGTCAATCATCCCTTGAGTTGTCAATTGGCCCAGCGTGCATTGTTCGCTCCTGGAGAGTTTGAGTTCGTCTATCCGGTGGCCGTCAGAATCAAGCAGCATCCCGACAGGGGCGTAATTTTCGGGGTGTGCCTGTCTGTCCTCTTCAATGCGCTCGTCAATGTAATCGCCGATATCGGGGTCCTCGGGAATAGAGGACATCAGGGGGATTCCAGAAGATGAAACCTTGTTTTTGTCTTTATCAAATGTAATGTCCACGCGTCCCAGGATTGAAACACCTGTCTCGGAAGGGACCCTGCAGTAAGGGACGCCTTTAATATCCGTGCAGCTTCTAAAATGCGCAGCGTCGTCAGGAGAGGGATCAGGATCGTGTGTGTGTCCCCCGATAATCACATCAACGTCGCCTCTGACTGCCTTTGCAAGGTCCGTCTTTGCTTCGTCTCCAACGTGTGTCAGCAGCACGGTTGCAGCGGGTCTTGCCTGTGCTGTGACAGCGAGTTGTTGTGGCGCAATGGCAACGGGATCTGCGGTGGTGAGAGGAATTTTTCTCTTGTCTTTTGTTTTCACATCGGTCGGGACCTTGGTGTCGGTTGTGATACCGACAATGGCTATTTTTTTACCGCCGCCAATATCGAGCAGGGTTGTGCCATCGGCGAGAGGTGTTGAAACACCCTGTGCGTCATCCGTTAAACCAATGTTTGCGCCCAACACAGGAAAAGCGGATTTTTCGATATAATTCATCAGGGTCTCAAGACCGTGGTCGGATTCATGATTGCCCAGAACCGCGACAAACTGGACGTTGTAGGGTTTAAGTTCTGCCTGCATTGTGGCGAGGGTATCCACAACCAGTCGGCCGTCAAAGTCGGTCCCGCCGGTAAAGATATCACCAGCGATGGTCACGATAGTTTTAAAGTTGCGCTCAACATTTTCTTCTGCCACTTGTTTTATGGCGGTTGCAAGCCTTGCCAGTCCTCCGGCATAGGCGTGGGCGTCGTTACCGCGTATAAAACCGTGCAGGTCATTGATGTGCAGCACGGTGGCTCCTTTGGGCGCCAAACCGACCGGGCTTGTGCTTGCAAAGCGGCACTGACTGAGGCCGGTCGCACGGCTGCCGGTCTGTGGGGGGATTTGCGGACGCAGACCTGCTTGAAACCCGGGCAGTGAGGTTGCCGGAGATCCACTTGTTCTGGTGCCGGATAAGGGACTAGTGGCCTCAGAGGGACGGGGTTGATCAATGCCTGATAAGGATTGTGTGTGACTATTGATGGATGTCATAATTCACCTGTTGATATTGACTCTTGTTAAGTTGGATTTACAGCGTGTTACATGATTCATATCTGTGTTGCAAAGTTCGTGCCGGATAGAACGAAAAAAAAGTTTTTAACATGTTGGGATGACATCGTTTTATTTTGTGGGTGTGTGAGATATGGGCAGACGTTGGGGGGGTAAGCCCCCCACGGATCTACCAGCGTGGGGTGTTGTCAGCAAACGAAACCGTGCCTGCCAGGGTTTTTCACCGTGTCACCAATGTCTTGAGACTATTTAAGACTCCCCAAAGATTTCCCAAAGATGACCAGACGATCAAAATGATAATATTATCATTTTGACCAAATTTATTGATGTGTGATACAGGGCACAGATTAATAAGTGCTTGTATACACTAAAATAATCAGTTGCGTGGTTTGGCATGCATGTTGCATTTAAGAGGGTATTGAAAGGCAATATTTTTTGTTTACTGCTTATTTGCCAAGTATCAAGGGTGGGCCGTCTAAAAAAAGGAGTTGGTATGAAAAAACATTTCATGCGTTTGATATGTGTTGGGATCTTTATCAGTACTTTTTTTTCTATTTGTGATTTGTTTGTTTGCGCTGATTACATAGAGGTGCAGGCAAGAAGGGTTGTTGTTCCTCCCCCAGTACCTAAACCCAAACCATTGTTCTATGACATCAGGCCGACAGGCGTTAGTATCCGCGCTTTAGCCAGTGATTCGCACCCAGCTTATGGTCTCATAGTGAGCTTAACCGTAGAGAATCTGGGAGATACAATTAATGCAAATAAAGTCATGATAGTCCAGATCAAGGCAAAAGATGAATCAGATGCCAGGAGGACTGGAGGTCATCAGGCATTTTCTGTGCCGTTAAGGACAGATTTTAAAAAGGGTGAAAGTATCCCTCTGGTTTTTTTAACTACGACAACTTTGTCTTACGAGGATTTGGAAATATGTACAGCGTTGTCCATTAAATTGCCCAACACAAATGATTTTTATCTAAATCATGCTGATCTCGAAACTGAAGCTGCAAGGGCGAACAATTGTGAGGATCTTAATTAACAATCGTGTGTTTTGACTGGTTCCTTGATCCTGGGTTTATCATACAACCCAGATACGATTGTACTAAAATGTTTATTTGTTTTTAAGAGAATGGATTTTCAACAAAGAAAAAGGGAGTTTTTATGAAAAAGAATCTTTTAGGCTTGGTGTTTGTTGTGGTCTTCATTGGCGTTTTATTTTCTTTTTGTGATTTGTTTACTCAGGCCGGTTATATGACTGCGCAAGCGACAGGCAGTACAATATCAGCAAAACCTGAACCATTATTTTATGACGTCAAACCCTTTAATGTCAGCCATGTCAGTTTTGATGATGTTTCGACGACGGGACAGGGGATCACGGCGAGTTTGACAGTAAAGAACCTTGGAAAAACAATTGATGCAAGCAAGGTGCTGCTTGTGAGAGTCAGGACAAAAGAAGGATCCGATGCCTACTCGCACGGAGGACAGGCCCAGACCATTGCCGTGCCATTAAGGAGTGGTTTTATATTAGGTGGGAGCATTCCCGTTGTTTTAAGTTTCATGACAGAATTTTCCATAGAAGACTTTGAGGTGTGTGTCGCGTTGTCCGCTACCATGCCTCCCTCAGATGCCTATTACGTGAGTTATACTGATCTTGAGAACGAAGCCGAGATGGCAAACAATTGTGAGGATCTGGATTAATTGTTTGAGTTTTCTTTAAACCACTCTACCGTATCCTTAAGCGCAGCGGCAAAATCGTATTGGGGCTGCCAGCCGATTTTTTTTATTTTCTTACAGCAGATGCTGTATCTTAAATCGTGTTCGGGTCTGTCTGCGACAAAACCGATGCGGGACTTATGCTTGTCCAGAAGTTTCAATAACAGATAGGTGAGTTGGAGGTTGGTGATTTTTTTAGTGCCACCGATGTTGTATATCTCCCCGATTTTTCCGTGGTGAATGACCCTGTCTATCGCGGTGCAGTGATCCAGAACGTACAGCCAGTCGCGTGTGTTTTTTCCTGTGCCGTAGAGCGGGACCTTTTTGTCTTTAAGAAGGTGTGTGATAAAGAGGCAAGAATGTCCTTTATTAATGTCGCCCAGTTTCAGAATCTTGTCACAAGACTTCATAACAACTCGTACAGAAAATACCTGGAGGGTCTGGAGTGTTGACAGGGCTAATTGATTCTGTTTTCTAAGCAACCGAACACTCCACAGGAGTGTTGATAATTTCATATACTTTTTTATGGAGAAATGATAATTTCACGGGTGTAAATTGAGCAGGTGTCACATGACAGACCTTACGCGTCAACTTCAACTCGCCCTTCATTTTCATAAATCAGGCAAGCTCAACGAAGCCGGGGCTATTTACCAGCAGCTTTTGCTTGAAGAACCAGCCAATACGCAGCTTTTGTACATGATGGGGACGTTGTTCCTGCAGATGCGCAAATATAAAGAGGCGGACAGCTACTTGCTCCAGTGCCTCTATCACGACTCCGAACACAAAGAGGCGCTTAACATGTTGGGCCGGTGTTATGCGGGTCAAAAGATGTACGAAGAGGCCATCTGTTGTTATCAAAGGGCCATCGAGGTCGATCCCGAATTTGCAGAGGCCTACAACAACTGGGGTATTGCCCTGCAAAGGCAGGACAAACATCAAAAGGCCATTAAAAGGTTCCGCATGGCCATTTCCAAGCGGGCAGGGTACGCGGAGGCCCTTAACAATCTTGGCCTCTCACTTATGGAAACGGCGCAGTTAAAGGCGGCGCTCGGTTATTTTAAAGAGGCCGTGCAGCACAAGCCCACACTCGTTGACGCCCATTGCAATCTGGGGATCATGCATCACGATCGTCAAGAATACGAAAAAGCGGCCGAGGCCTTTGTCACAGTTCTTAAGCTCGATCCCAAGCACGCCAAGTCCTATGTGTATGCCGGCAATTCATTCAAGGCCCTTGGCATCTACGAAAAGGCGCTGGACTGCTACAGGGCGGCCCTGCAGCTCAACCCTCAGGACTGCAATCTGCTCAACAGTATTGGGGCCTCGTTTCAGGATCTTGATCTCCACGATGACGCCATTGCCTTTTATCAAATGGCGCTTAAAATTGATCCCGATCATGTTGATGTACTTTCAAGTCTGGGGAGTGCTTTAGAAGAAAAAGCAGAATTTGAAAACGCGATGGTTGTTTTTAACAAGGCCCTGCAGAGCGAGCCCGACAACTACAGGGTTCACCTGCGCAAGGCGGCGTTGCATTACAAGCTCAATCAGTTTAAAGAATTCTGGTCCGCATACGAGTGGCGTCTTAAAGACCCCGCTTACAAGTTTATCAATCATTACACCCAGCCTGTCTGGGACGGGGAGGACATCAAAGACAAGACCATCCTGATCCACGCCGAACCGTGGATCAGTGACGATCTTTTTTGCGCAGCGATGATCAAGGACGTTGCAGCGGACTGCAAGAGGTGTCTTGTCACATGCGACCCCAGGCTGGAGGCGATTTACAAACTGTCGTTTCCCGAAGTCGAGGTGATCCCGCTCAAAAAGGAGCCGCTCGAAGGCAATGCCCTGTTAAAAGACGGTTCTGTTGATTACCGTACCTCACTGGCAAGTCTTGGGCGGTTTTACCGCCTGGAAGAAGGGCATTTTAAAAACGCTGGACCCTACCTCAAGGTTTCCCCCGAAAGACAGGCCGCATGGAAGACGCAGCTTGAGGGCGGCACTGCCCTGAAAATAGGCATTTGCTGGAGATCCGTGATTAAACCTTCCTATCTTGATTTTACCAAGCGTTACAAATCTTCGATGACCCTCGATACCTGTAAGGATTTGTTTGCCTTGGAACAGACGCGCTTTATCAAATTGCAGCACGGTGATGTCAAAGAAGAGGTCGATGGTTTTATAAAAGAGACGGGTGCCGGGCTCCTCTCCTTTGACAACATGGACCCCAACACCGATTTTACGGCGCTTGCCGCATTAATACAAAACCTCGATCTCGTCATCTCGGTCAATTCTGCCACGGCCTATCTGGCCCATGCCCTTGGTAAGCCCGTGTTGATGCTGGTCCCGTATTTTTTTGCAAGCCACAAACCTGTTTTGCATGATGGCGCACCGTGGCTCTGCGGTGTGCATTGTATCAGACAAGAAAAGCCCGGTGACTGGGCTGGTGTGATCAAGAGGGCTGTGAGTTTTGTACAGGGGATTCAAAAGAGTTTACTGCCATGTTCATAGAATCCCTGATCAGTTTTATCCTGAGGCGCAGGTTGCTTGTTGTGCTGCTTGTGCTTTTTTTTTCGAGTCTTGCTGTTCTCTATGTTCCCCGTGTCACGTTCGATAGTTCCATCGATGTCTGGTTTTTAAAAGATGACCCCAATTTAAAAACGTATCACAAATTTCTCGACCGCTTTGGTGCGGACGAGATTGTGGTGATGGGTGTCTTTGCGGATGACATCTTTTCACCCGAAGTTCTTGCCAGCATCAACAGGATGACGGCGCTTGCCGAAAAGGCCCCTCACGTTCACAGGGTTCGCTCGATCACCAATATCAAGGTACCGTTTGAGACCGGTGACGGGGTCGCCATTTCAAATCTTGTTCCTGACGAGGTGCGGGACTGTCTTGGCCATGATGTAAACGCCACGAACTGCCCGATGCGTCGGGGGGACGGAGCAGGCTTTTTCAAGGTCATGCGCAGCCTTAAACAAAAGGCGTTGTCATACAGGGTGATTGAGCCCTTTTTGTCCCGC
>JADGCS010000041.1:13205-36611 GCA_015228875.1 Deltaproteobacteria bacterium
GAGAGGCAAATAATTTTCTGGACAAAGTGGCGATGATGAGCGCCTTAAAAAAAATCGCAGCACCGGAGCAAGACCGCATCAGGGTTTGTTTTGGCGGGACGCCTCACATCGATGAAATTTTTTATCTTTATTCAAAGAAAGACGCGCGGGTGATTATGCCCCTTGCTGTTGTTTTGGTGATGGTGGGTCTTTTCTTTATTTTTCGCCACGTCGCAACGACCGTGATTCCCCTTGTTATTATTTTGCTCAGCACTCTGTGGCTCTTTGGTATTATGGGTTTCCTCGGCATCAGGCTCAATGTGATCACGGTCAATGTCTGTGTGATTGTATTGACGATCAGTGTTGCTGACTCCATTCATATCCTCTCAGATTATTATCAATGGTTGATCAGGGGTGATTCGAGGGAGGCCGCCATTAAAAAAAGTTTTGTGGATCTCTTTACACCGTGTGTTTTTAATGCGGCCACAACGATAGCGGGGATGCTTTCTCTGTTGGTGAGTAGTTTAAGACCTGTCAGGGAGTTTGGTCTTTTCTCTGCCCTTGGGGTGGGTCTTGCCCTCATCTTAAGCATGACACTGATCCCGGTTATCCTGTCGTTTGCGAGCCCCCCCCATCGTCTCTTTATCGAGAGGTTTAAAAGCGGTCTCATGCATCGTGCTTTAAGTTTTCTTGCAAGTCCCACCCTAAAAAGGAGTGTCTGGATTTTGTCTGTCAGTGCTGTGCTCTTTGCAGTTTCCCTGTTTTATCTTTCAAAACTTGATGTGGGCGCCAATGTTCTTAACTATTTTAAAAAGGACGACCCCGTGAGGCTTGAGACGCATGCCATCGAGGATCAACTGAGCGGGGTTGGTTCTGTAGAATTTGTCATCACCACGAGACAGGATGGTTTAAAGGATGTCCGGGTGCTCAACAAAATAGAGCAGTTTCAGAAATGGCTTAAAACACTCGGGGGCGTGGCACATATTGTTTCCATCACCGAAGAACTTAAGGACATGAACAGGGTCTTTGGACGAGAGGGAGAGAATACATCGGTGCTTCCGGCTTCAACGGACAGGATTGCACAATACTTTTTTGTTCTTGAGAGCGAAGACGATTTTGAGTCGGTGGTTCAGGACAACTATACCGTAACTCGCATCTCGATGCGTGTGCGTCTTTCGGATGCAAGGGAGCTTGCCAGGCAGGTGCCGCTCATCGAGGAAAAACTTGAGACAGAACTTGGCGATGCGGTGATACAATCAAGCATGACGGGGTTTGTAAAGCTGATGCACAACATGGAAACCTACCTTCTTGCAAGTCAGAAAAACAGCATCAGTGTGACGCTCGTCAGTGTGGTGATTATGCTCTCGTTGTTTTTTAAATCTTTAAGACTCGGCTTGTTGTCGTTGATACCCAATATCATCCCGATTGTCTTGGGGCTTGCCTTTATGGCTGTGCGTGGGATAAGCGTTGATCCCGGGACGGTGATGATTGCCAGTATTTGTCTGGGGATTGTGGTCGATGATACGGTTCATTTTTTATCGAGGCTTAAAAAACTAAAAAAACAGCATGTCAGTTTAGAGTCTGCAATCGGGCAGGCCATGCATGAGATGGGACGCCCCATCATGATCACCTCGCTGGTGCTTGCACTTGGTTTTGCGGTTCTTGTGTTTGCAAGCTTTAATCCCAATGTTTATTTTGGGCTGATTTCTGCGCTGGTCATCCTTGCGGCCCTGGTGGCCGAACTCGTGGTCATGCCTGCGGTGCTTGTTGTTTTTAAACCCAGGATTTAATGTCTGTTGGGAAAAGCCCTGTTTCTCCGGAAGTTTGAAAATTTTGCCGCTTGCAAAATATTTCAAACCCTGAAAATCATGTCTTTACATTTTGTCACGGGACATGATTTTTCAGGACTCCTGCGAAACAGGGCTTTTCCCAACAGACACTCCATAGGAAATCACTCATGCGAGTTTTTATCTGTGAAAAACCAAGTCAGGCGAGAGAGATTGCCCACGTCCTCGGTGCAGCGCAGAAGAGGCAGGGCTATCTTTCTGGCAAATCAGACATTGTCACATGGTGTCTTGGTCATCTCTTTGAGCAGGTCGATCCCGACGGGTACGATGTTAAATGGAAACGCTGGGATCTTGGCACGCTCCCTATTATCCCCGAGCGCTGGAAGGTCAGTGTGACCGCAAGGGGCAAAACCCAGTTTCATGTCATCAAGGGACTGCTTCAAAACCACAGTCATGTTGTGATAGCGACCGACGCAGACCGCGAGGGCGAGACCATTGCGCGCGAGGTCCTTGAGTACTGTTCGTTTAGCGGGAGGGTTGACCGTCTGTGGCTCTCGGCCCTTGACGAAAGATCCATCAAAAAGGCACTTGGCGAAATCAGGGAAGGAAAAACAACACTGCCCCTGTATTTTTCGGGACTCGCCAGATCAAGGGCCGACTGGCTTGTTGGGATGAACCTCACAAGGTTGTACACGCTTAAATCGGGGGCAAAGGGCGTATTATCGGTGGGCAGGGTGCAGACGCCAACACTCAAACTTGTGGTCGACAGGGATCGCGAGATCGCAAATTTTAAACCGTACCCTTACTGGGAACTGTCGGCGGTATTTATCGCAGCGGCCGGACAGTTTACGGGGCAGTGGGTCCCCGAAGAGGGGGAGGGACAGGAGGGGGCGCAGGCTTTGAAGATCTGTGATGCTGAGGGGCGCTGCATAAGCAGGGAACACGCGGCCCTAGTGAGGGATAAGGTTACGGGTCAAGAGGGGCTGATCACAAAGGCCGAGACAAAAAGAAAAAAGGAGGCCCCCCCGCTTGTCTATGCGTTGTCTACATTGCAGCAGGAGTGTAACAGGAGATTTGGTTATGGGGCAGGACAGGTCTTGAGCATCGCGCAGGAGTTATACGAGACTCACAAGGCCACAACATACCCAAGGACTGATTGCAATTACCTTCCCGAAAGCCAGTACGCAGAGGCGGCGCAGGTCCTTGAGGCGATGGCAAAGAGTGATCCCTCGGTAAAAAACCTGGTGGACAAGGCAGACCTCAAATTAAAATCAAAGGTCTGGGACACAAAAAAAATTACCGCGCACCACGGCATTATCCCGACGGCGACCCCGTGTAATATCCAAAAGATGAGCGGCCCCGAGTTTAAGGTGTATGACCTTATTCGCCGCAGGTACCTTGCGCAGTTTTACAAGCCCTTTGAGTATGACGAGACATTGATCGATGTCCGTGTTGCAGACGAACTCTTCAGGGCCAAGGGGAGGATCGAGCGGGTCAAGGGTTGGCGGGGTGTTGTGGGTGGTGAGAAGGGCAGGGATAAAGATGCCGATGATCAGCAGCCTTTGCCAGCGGTGACCAAGGGTGAGACGGTCAGGGTGGATCATGTAGACACACACGAAAAAAAGACAAAACCGCCCGCGCATTTTACAGAGGGGACACTCATTGCTGCGATGAAAAACATTGCAAAGTATGTCGAAGACGAGCGCTACAAAAAGATTTTAAAAGAGAACGCGGGTATCGGGACCGAGGCCACACGCGCGGGTATTATCGACACCATTCTTAAAAGAAAATTTATCGAAAAAAGTGTCGATAAAAAGCACGTAGTGTCAACCGAGACGGGGCGGCGTCTTATTGACAGTCTGCCCAAAAACATCACCAACCCGCTGATGACGGCTGTGTGGGAGCAACAGCTCGAGGACATCGCTGGTGGCAAAATGGACGTTGCCCCTTTTCTAAAAAAACAGGCCTTATGGATCGAGAAACTGGTGACCTGTGCCAGGGGTTATCAAGAGCAGCCACAGACCGTTACGCATGGTGAGTATTTATGCCCCGCCTGCAAAAGGCCACTGGTCAGGCGCAAGAGCCAGTATGGTTTTTTCTGGGGTTGTTCGGCCTATCCCAAGTGCAGACAGGTGGTTAAAGATAAACAGGGCGTGCCGCTTGGGATTGATGTAAGGTCTTGACGCCAAATAAGCGTCAACTATCTCCATCATCCAGTTATTCACACCTTAAAAATGATGCTTTTGTCATTTTTAAGTGATCACTGCCCGCCTAATGACACAACCACACTCCCGTTGTTTGAAGAAGTGGATGAACTGCCTCGTGACAGGGCAATGGCAGTGCCGGTGAGCGCGGCGACGCTTAAGGTGGACACAATCCAGAACAGGGGCTTTTTTAAGAGGGGTTTCTTTTTTTGAATTTCATTTACAGGTTCCGGCTGGGCAGTATCGGTTATACCCGCGTATGCGTCTGTCTGGGGCATTGTGAGCAGGGGAAGTTCTTTTTTAAAAAATTGCGCGATGGTTTCTTTTTGGTTGTTAAAATCTTCGACTGCAAAGGGGTAGGTGATTGTTTTTAAGGTCCTCTGTTGTGCGGGATCGTAGACGGATACCTGCGGCCGTGCGGCGTGATTGTTTTCATTGGTTTCAAAAAACAGGATCAGATCAGGGCCTGTGTCGCCCAGTTGCGAGGCAAAGGCGATTTTTTGGGCCTGGCTTAGCGTGTTCCACGAGGCAATCATGGCTTGTGAGCGGTTGTTCGTGTCGACATCCCCTGAGAGTTCAACCTTGATGTCCTTGTCTTTGTTGAGGGTCATGTTTTTTGTAACCGGTTTTTTACCGTGTGAATAAAATCCGATCATATATTCTCCGGGTTTAAGCCGGATTGACAGCGGCGCGGAGCCGACAAAGATGTGATTGATAGAGATGTCCATGGGTTCATTGTCAGCCGGAACGGAGAGGGTATAGGTCGAAGACGCTGTGTTTTTTTTCACGCTGTTAAAGAACGACCTGAAGTCTGGTGGGTAATAGAGGAGCAGCGTTTCCATGACGGGTGCATACTCCAAAAGATCTGCAATCAATGGCCGTGCTTCATTTTTTTTGTCTGTCTGATACATAAGCCACGCCTTTGTGATAACAGCGCTGAGCATCAGGTGAGAAGCCTTGGCAGAGGGCGGTACGTTTTTTCTGAGAAATGATTGTGTGTTGTCCATGGCAGCAATGGTTTCGTCGGCTGTTGCCTTATAGGCGTTGTAGTCTTCGAGGCTGCTGTCATACATGATTTGCGCACGGGTGAGAGTGGGGGATTCGGCGTTGCCAAAGTTCATCAGGTCTTTTGCGTGGACCGCTTTGACAATCACGCGTGTCCTGTCTGTCATGGCGAGCTTGATGCTGTCCTGGATGTAGTCTTTGGTATCTGCGAATTTTTCATTTGATTCACCTACGGGGATGATCATCACAGTACGAACCTGATTCTGATTCTGCCGAGCGATGACCGGCACCGGGAACGACACCAAGGCTATCATGATCAATGACAGGAGTTTGCTCTTAAGTTTCATTGTGTGTCCTTTGTTTATGAGTTCATGCTTACCGCGTGTGAGGTTTTTTGCTTAAAGACCGCGCTATTAAAACGAATGAAGCATTTTGCATGCCATGTTGCCGTTTTTTTAACTGTAATGATGACAAGGAGTTAAGTTTTTGTAGGGGGATGCAGGTGTTTGAAAAATTGGAACTGTTTTCTGGACTTGTCCATTATTTTGGAATGGGGGCTTTTGTTGTTTTTTGATTTATCACCATTATTTTTTCCTTTTCTCCAAAATCTGTGGGTAAAGAGCTCTTGGGTCGGCCAGTAAATCTTTTTAAAGAACCTCATCGTTTTTGAGTAACCGCTCCATAATTCCATAATTCCATTTTACAGCACGGGTCGTTTCAAAAGATGCCCTACAAGGGGCTTAATACGGTGGTTTTAAGAGATGCCCTTTAATGAAGTTATCTTTCCATTGATTGAAAAAGGATAATTTATTATGTTCAGACATGCCGATTGTGTTACGATACAAGGGATACAGTTTTTTCTTTTTTTCAAACGAAGGCAATCCCATAGAGCCTTTGCATATTCATGTGCGCAAAGGGGATGCCATTGCAAAGTTTTGGATCAAGCCTGCTGTCGGTGTGGCCCATTCTCATGGATTGAATTCAAATGAATTAACAGAACTTCTCGGTATTGTTGAGGAGAACAAAAAATTAATTGAAAGGAGCTGGCATGAATACTTTGGTGACTGAGCCTGCTGCAAAAAATGTAACGTTTGATAAAAATACGATGTGGGTTGAATTAAACGATGGCCGCGTTTTGGGAGTTCCTTTGGCGTATTTTCCCCGATTATTGAATGCGACTGAAAAAGAAAGAAAGAACTACGAAATGAGTGGCAACGGCATCGGCATACATTGGAATGAGCTTAACGAGGATATTTCCGTCAAAGGCCTGTTGATGGGCGTTGGTGACAGAACAAAGCACCCTGCTTCTCAACATGTTCAAGAAGAACAACCTGTGGCCTAACGAATAAGCTAAGCGGCGTTAACCGCCTTGCCGGCGTAGCCGGCAGGGTAACGTCCGCTTCAGCGATTTCGAGTTTGGCATCGATGCCAAATAAATCCGGCCAACTTGTCAGAGGTCGTAGAGGAGGAACATGATGAAACGCATAACAATGATAACGGTATTATTAATGGTCGTCTTTGGATTTTCATCAATGGTTGTTGCCAAACTCAGTGATTGTAAAAAACATTGCACGATCGTAGAGCCCAAAGAAGAAACCGAACGTCAAATCATAATGTTTCCTCTCAGAGTAGAACCCAACCTCTACACCTATGCCTACATTATTGATCCCAAGACATGTCATTGTTTTTCAATGTTTGTTGGGGCAGCAACCAAAATAGACTGTCCAAAACTATCTGTGTATCCTTAAGGTGAGAGAGTACGTAAAAGACTGTCAGTAAAAACCGTCAAGCAAACACCAACCTCTCAAAAAAGTTTCTGATCTCGCATTCAAGTATTTTTGTGTCCAGCACGTCATCGCCGATTTGCCATTTGTCACGAAGCATTTTGTTGTCGGGGTTTTTTGCGATTGCTTCGAGGTCCTTTACCATGGTGAGCAGATATTCTTTGTTGGGGACCAGGTTTTCCTTTGCAATGGCATCGGTCCTTGCAAAGATGAGTCGCGCCATGTCTTTTAAATTGTACTCCGGGTGATATTGCTGTGCCCAGAATGTGCCGTTTTTGTATTTGACCTCCATGGCCTGAATGGGGGTGTGCTTGTTTGTGGCAAGGACAACGGCGTGATCGGGAATTTTTGAGACGTGATCAAGGTGCATCATGAAGGCGTCAAACTTGTGCGGTTTGCCTGCGTACAAAGGGTGTTTTTTTCCGGCCTTTGTGAGCGTGATGGCCCTGGCCAGACACCACTCACGACCCGCCGGGTTTTTTTCGACAATGCCGCCGGCCGCCACAGTGGCCATTTGTATGGACCAGCAGCTCCCGTACTGCGGAGAACCCAGTTCAAAGAGATCTTTGCAGAACCTGATCTGCCTTGAGACGTGTTCGTTATCGGTGTGGTAAATGGTGAGGTTGGAGCCAGTCCAGATGAAGGCCTGATAAGATTTGAGATCGAGGGCGTAGGGGTCGACAAAGAGATCGGCAATGTACAGGAATTCTGTTTTTATGCCGGGGTAATTTCTTTTGAGGACATCAGCGTAAAGGTCTTCGTTTGATTTGACACCCGCGTCTTTCAAGACCTTTCGGTTGGGCTCGGGGTAACCGTTGATAATGCAGATTTTGTAGTTGCTAAAGTTTGTCATGGGGACCTCTTGTTTCACAGTCTTTTGATGAGATCAAAAAGCTCCGCGTAATCACTAAATACCGCATCTGGTTTGTGTTTGGCGAGCGCCCTTTTTTCTACGCCATCAAAGAGAAGGGCCCTCATCCCCACATTTTTGGGGCCGTCGATGTCGTTGTGAGGACGGTCCCCAATGTGAACTACCTCGTGAGGCTTAAGGTTCATCTGGTTTAAAAAATCATTAAAGACCGCTGGTGACGGCTTTGAAACACCCACAGCGTCCGAAAATGTGAAGACCGAAAAATATTGAAGCATGTCATATTTTTTAAGTATTTCTTTTAAGAGCCGCCCGGGAGAAACCACTGTATCGGAGATAATACCCAGTTTATAATGACCGGAAAGCCTTGCCAATGCTTCTTTGGCGCCTGGCACAGCATCGGGTGGAATCGTGTATTCCATTTCTTCCCAGCAGGTCGTGATCTCTGCAAGCTCTGCGGGTTCAACAGCAATGTTTAACAGATTTAAAAGATCGGTAATTCGTGCCGGCACTTTTTGTGTGATACATGACTCGTACCAGAGCTTGTTGAATATTTTAAAGTTCTCGTTGTACGCCTTCTGGACGTCGGGGAGTGTGATGCTGCTGTTGTATTTTTTTGCCACTTCAAAAATCGCCGCAACACGTGCGTCGGATTTACTCAAGAGGCCAGCACTTTTTCTTTTGGGTTCGTCTGAGTCATCGACAAGAAGGGTGTCCCAGATATCAAACGATACAGCTTTGATGGGCATTTAAATAACCTCCGTGAGCAGGGAGCAGATCTCGCCTGTTTTGGGTCTGCGCGGGTTTGTCCCGAGACAGGGTTCGGAGAGGACGTAGGCCTCTATCTCACCCAGTTTGTCTGCGGGTATGTTAAATTGTTTAAGATTGACCGGCATGTCAATTGATTTGAGCCAATCGCTTAATTTGTTGATGACGGATTGGGGGGATTTATCCGTTCCAAAAAGATGGGCGAGGGTGGCAAGTTTTTCCTGCACTGTTTTTTCTGATGCATTGTATTTAAGAACAGGGATCATCAGTGCGGCATTTGTGAGCCCGTGGGGGCAGTCAAAGAGGGCGCCCAAGGCGTGCGCAATCGAGTGATTGAGGCCCAGCCCCTTTTGAAAAGCGATGGCACCCATTGCCGATGCGGTGAGCATGATGCCGCGTGCCTCAATGTTGCCGCCATCTTTAACAGCGAGCGGCAGGTTTTGATAACAAAGTGCGAGGGCCTCTTTGGCAAGCCCATCTGCAAGGGGGTGAAAGGCGTTGACCATAAAGGCCTCGAGCGCGTGCACAAAGGCATCGACGCCCGTTGATGCCGTGAGCGCCTTGGGCAGAGAGACAGTGACCATGGGATCGAGAACAGCGATTTGCGGCAGAAGAAAAGGGGAGAAGATAATCACTTTTGTCTGGTTGATGGTGACAAGCCCGCTCCTGCCGACCTCACTCCCTGTGCCGGCAGTCGTTGGGATTGCGTAAAGCGGCGGCATGTTGTTGTTGATAAATTGATCCCCGCCTTTGGTGTCGTCGTATTTTTCGATGGGGCCGTCGTGGGTGGCAAGTATTTTTATAACCTTCGCGGTATCGAGTGGGGAACCGCCACCTAAGGCCACAATAAACTCGCTGCCCGTCTCTTTGTAAACTGCAGCACCCTGATAGCAGTTGTGATCGGTTGGGTTGGGTTTGATGTCGCTGAATATGTGAATGTGTATGCCGGCATTTTTAAAGAGCGACAATAATTTTTGCGGGGTCCCTGTTTTTTTAACACCCTCATCAGTGACCAGAAGTCCCTTTGTGAGACCCGTGTTTTTGATGAGACCGGGGAGGTCCTCGAGAGCGCCGGGGCCGTATTCGATGCGGGTTGGAAAGTTGAATCTTCTTCTTTGGAGTGGCATAAAGTTTACCTTATGAGATGTTGTTTATAATTTCCCTTGCGGTGTCGGGGATCTCCAGAGTTTTTATTCTGGAGGTTTCACCTGACAAAATGTGTATCGAGGATTTTGAAATCCCCCATTGTTTTGACAAAAACCTGACAAGTTCCGTGTTTGCCTTTCCCTCGAGCGGTGGTGCCTGAATTTTTATTTTGAGCAGTGCACCCTCCCATCCCATGATCTCGGACTTTTTTGAGTTGGGTGTTATTTTAACTGTCAGTTTCATTGTTGAAACGGCTGCAGGTTTTGAAAGCTGTTGCTGGCAGCGGGTTCTTTAAGATAGTGCACGATCTCGAACAGGCTTTCGACAACCAGCATGTCAGCCGCCATCAGTGCAAACAGGACAATCATGGGAGTTAAATCGAGTCCCGTAGAGAGAAATGCCTTGGGGAGTTTGGCCCTCACCCATTTAAAGACGGGTTCGGTGAGTTTGATCACCGTGATGAGTATGGTGCGGATGATCTCGTTTGAGGGTGCTGGCCTGACCCACGAGATGATCACCGATGCCAGAATAACCCATGTGTAAAAGACAAGGACGTAATGAATCAAGACCGCAAGGGTTTTTAAAATGATGGCCAGGAGTCCCGATATGAGCATATTTAAACCTTTCTTTGTATTACAGCAGCCTGCAAAGTTCGAAGGCTCTTTGTGTTGCCTTTTCTATACAGGCATCTATGGCCCGCGTAAATCCTTTTTTATAAAGTGCGTCAAGCCCTGCGAGGGTGGTCCCACCCTTGGTGGCAACGAGTGCTGTTAATTCGTCAGGGGTTTTGTCGGAGTGCCGCATCATCTGTGTGGCGCCGAGCAGGGTTTGCAGCACGAGTGTCTCTGCTGTTTTTTTGGGGATGCCCTGCTTGACGGCGCTGTTCATCATGGCGAGGGCATACTGGTACAGAAAGGCGGGTCCGGAGCCCGAGACGGCTGTGACCGCATTCATCAGGGATTCTTTTGTGACTTGAGCGATGATCCCCATGCTGCCAAAAAAGAGTTCGCAGAGTTTTTTATCGTTTTGTGTGCAATTTTTTTCTGCATAATAGACCGTGGCCCCGTAACCAATGCACAACGGTGTGTTTGGCATCACACGAATGATGCGGGTCTTGGAACCAAAAAAACTGTGGTATGTTTTAACAGGGACAGCTGTGACAATGGTGATCAGCAGTTGTTTTGAGTCTTTATTTTGCAGTGCGGTGAGGGCCTCTTTGATGTTCTGTGGTTTGACACAGATCAGAATAACCTGACCGTGTTGCAGGAGTTCTTTTGCGTGAGTGCAAAATTTTATTTGGTATTTGTTGCTGATAAACCGGGCGCGGTCTTGATTGAGTTCATACGCCAGAACGTGCCTGGGGTTTACAATTTTTGAGTTGATGAGCCCCGAAACAATGTTATCGGCCATGTTGCCAAATCCCATGACCCCCAGTTTTATTGGTTGTAATTTTTTTTTCATGTGTTTTTTTTATGTGTTGTGAGGGTCCCTCTCGCCAAAGAGGTCTGTGCCGACCCTGATCAGGGTAGCCCCCTCTTCAATGGCAACGGTGTAGTCACTGCTCATGCCCATGGACAGCTCCGTCAGGGGTGATTTGTAGATGTGGTCCTTGTTAATTTTTTCGCACAGGGTTTTCATGGCCCTGAATTCGGATCGGGTCTGTGTGAGATCTTCCGTAAGCGAGCCAATGGTCATGAGTCCCTTTATGTTGATATGACTGAGAGAGCCGAGTGCATGCACAAATGAGAAAAGATCGGCGATGGCACAGCCGCTTTTGCTCTCTTCATCAGCGATTTTTACCTGCACAAGACAATCTTGAACCAGTCTTTTTTCGGCGCTGAGTTTGTTGATTTCTGAGGCAAGGGTCATGCGGTCAAGACTGTGGATGAGGCAGACCTGCCCCACAATTTTTTTTGCCTTGTTGCGCTGGATGTGCCCGATAAAATGCCAGTTGATGTTGTTGCCCGCAAGTTCGTTGTGTTTGATCGCAAAATCCTGAATGTAACTTTCGGCAAAATCGTATTGTGCGTGCTGCACAGCCATGAGAATTTCTGCGGGTGATTTTTTTTTTGTGACGGCGATGAGCTTGATTGCCTGTGGCGCACGTCCCGCCCTACGGGCAGCGTCTGCCATTTTTTTTCTGATACGGGTCAGGTTATCTGCAATCGGGTGGGTCATGCCGGGTCTCCCTCTATCTGCTTCATCCTGTTTTTGAGTTCGTCGGGGATTTTGTAGGTGGTTTTTGTGTGATAATCGTACATGACCTGCACGCTTTTGCCTGTGGCAATGACCCTGCGTGTTTGCTCCTCAATAAGTTCATACTCCAGCACAAAACTCTTGTTGCCATACTGTGTTGTCCCTAGATTCACGATGATGATCTCGTTGCAGAACGAGGGACTTTTAAACGAACATTGAATCTCGGCGAGAATAAACGGGAACATTTTAAATTGGTCTGAGAGTGACTGGTCGGGAAAGAGTTTTTTAAAATAGGCGACCCTGCCTTCTTCCATAAAGCTGATAATGCGTGCGTTGTTGCAGTGCCCCATGGCGTCGGTATCGGAAAAACGGACAGTCACTCTGGTACTGATGTTAAAACGCGGTTTCATTGACGGGGCCTATAACTGTTTGTTGTGCGTGAGTCAAAAAAAACAGGTTTGGGTTTAAGGGCATCGCAGGGGAGTGTTTCAAGGAGTTGTTTTGAGCATATTCCATGCCAATATCTGATGCCATGTTGATGTAAAGCAGTAATACAAGCTCGAGAGTACAATCGTCAAAACAAATGCGGGACCCTTTTGAAGAAGCGAATTTTTGATCAATCCATACGCATAGAAAATCACCGGCATCAAAAGAGCAATCAGCCACAAGGGAACAGAAATCACTATGACCACCGTTGCTGTTAAATGATCGCGAAATGTCTTGAGCAGAAAAAGGCTGGATAATGCCAGAATTATGGTACCTATGGATGGTACAAACCAGAAACAGGCAGCCTGAGAAAGCATTTGAGACCATTTGATGTCACGATGTAACAATTTGAATAAACAGAAAGGGATTCCGGCAAAAGTGCCCAATGCAATGGTGGCAAGGGTCAAGGCCGTCATCGTCAGCCCCTTATATGAATAAGCTTCCTCCGAAATATCCAAGGAAGTATCCATGACAGCCCTTAATTTAAAGTACATCACCAAGGCGATTGTGTAAATCAAAACAACAAATATGTGTTTAATGTTTTTGATCATAACATTTGCCTTTCACACTTTACATTGAGAGCCGGACGTCAACCTGTTACCCAACCATGCTGGCAGGTTTCTAAGCACAGCAAATCTCAAAGAACAAGGAGATTCAGTGTCTCCTGACAGCTTTTATACAAATTTAAGATTTTTTTACAAGTAGAAATATGTCCCAACCCCCATAAAATTGGTGATTGGGACATGAAATTGCTCTGCCAGGAAAACCTTTTTTCAATGACCTTTGCGTGCTTTGGCACGATCTGCCTTATGTTCCGCCGGTTTCTTATCAGCGGGGCCTGCCGGGGCAGATGGTCCTCGCCTTTCATGAGTATGATCTCTGCCTGGTTGTCCTAGGGGTAATTGAGGTTTACGTTACAGCCGGATGCAAAAATTATCTCCTCATTTTACAAAGAAGTTTGGATGGAAGAATCTAAACAATCACCTGCACTACGAGGTCCTCTTTGACAACAAACCGCTGGATCCGGTGTTGTTTGGGAGTGATGGATTTTCACCCCTCAGCATGCAGCTTAATCATCTGCACATCATTAAGCAGTTTATAAACATTACTACGGCTTATGCCCATGGCCTTTGCGGCGGTCTTGACGCAGCCGCTGTGTTTTTCTATAAATAATTTGACGTACTGAACCCGCATGAGCTTGGTGTAGTCGTCTATGCTGAGGTTTAAAACATCCTTTTTGCCCTTAATGAGGTCCTGCGAGACTTTTACTTTTAGGGTGGTTGGCATGAGACTTGGCTGTTTGGGGTTGATGATGTGTTCGGGGAGGTCACCTTCTTCAATCACATCTGTGGGACCTAATACAACAAGTGAGTGAATCTGGTTTTCCAGTTCGCGCACATTGCCGGGCCAATCGTAGTTTATTAAATTTTGCATGACCGCGTCTGATACTTTTTTTGTGTTGGAGGGATCGTATTTGCGGATAAAATATTCCACAAGCAGGGGGACGTCCTCAATGCGCTCTCTTAAGGGGGGCATGTGTAATTTGATCACATGCAGGCGGTGAAAGAGGTCTTCGCGAAATTGCTTGTTGGCACAGAGGGCCCTTAAATCTTGATTGGTGGCCGCCATCACGCGGCAATTGATCTTGATCGGCTTTGTAGAACCAACGGGCCACACCATTTTTTCTTGTATCACGCGCAAAAGTTTTGCTTGTAAATCAATTTTAAGAGAATTGATCTCGTCTAAAAAAATATCCCCACCATCGGCGAGTAAAAACTTGCCCGTGTGTTTTGCAATTGCCCCTGTAAATGAGCCCTTCTCGTGGCCAAATAACTCGGATTCAATCAGGTTGTCGGGGAGTGTGGCGCAGTTCACCACAATAAAGGGGCGGTTATTGTCTCCCTCAAGGTCATGGATAAACCTTGCAAGTAACTCCTTACCCGTCCCAGTCTCGGCCTCTATTAAAATATTGGCCGAGGTGCCTTTTAAACGCGAGGCGTTTGATAGGCAGGTTTGGAGGGCTTGAGACTCGCCTATGAATTTTTTAGAATCGGTGTTGCTTATCAAGGTTTGTATTGTCATAATATTACTCGGGTTTAATAAAATTTAAAAATATCACAATTATTTATTTATCTATTTTTAAAATTAATTTATAATATTAACCATCAACCAGCATTATGTTAAGATTATCGGACATTTAAAAATGATAGTTGCTAAAAAATTACAAATTATTTTAAATTATACGGAATAATATGGAAAATATCGGCGAAATAATTAAAAAGTTTAGAAAAAACAAGGGACTAAATCAGCAGGAACTGGCTAAAAAACTTGGCCTTACCGTGCAAAGCCTCTGTCGGATGGAGACCGGCAAAAACAAGATTCACACACAGCACCTAGAGGAAATCTGTGATGTCTTGGGGATTCATGTCCTGGAATTTTGGAACGAGGTGTTTGGTCAAAACAAAAAAGAAGAGCCCAGCAGAGACATCCCCATCGTTGGTTATGTGAACAGTCAAACCAAATCAAGAAACATCATCTGGTCCAACGAGGGCCTGCCTGTATCAAATCCCATCGGCGTTGTCTCCACACTCACCAACATGCCGGACACAAATTTTTACGCATTAATCATAGACGACAACACCATGGACCCCTTTGAGGCGGGGTGGATTGTTGTGGTTGACCCCAATGCAGAAATACAAAACCGCGATCATGTGATTGTAAGACACAACGAATCCGTACTTTTGCGGCGCATTGTTATTGAAGACAAAACATCATTTTCACTGCACGCAACAAAAAGTTTTGAAACCCCGCTTAAACTGAGCCGCTTAAGGACGAAGGTCCTGCACAAGGCTTGGTGCTTTGTGGCGAGATGACATATTATAAGGGTCGGCGGGTGACAAGTTTGTGGTTTTATAGTAGTGATCTTTTACTTTGGGCTTTTGACTGACTGACATTATTTTTGAACCTATGATTTAATGGGAGGACGCATGAGCAACGAAACAAGCAAAAACAATGACCCTTACAAGGATTGCATAATTCCAATGTATGACGACTTTCAGCTTGGTTTCAAGATATACAAAAGGAGGCTCTATCTTAAGAGTAAAAAGGGAGCCAAGGGAATCAAATCTGTAGAAGAAGCGGCAAAGGCAATGGAAATAGACATCAGAGACTACATTGGCATTGAGAAACGAAAGAGCGGACTCAACAACGAAGAGGGGATGCGTATCAGACACATCTTAAACGATGTTGAAAAAGTGGATAAGCTGGCCTCTTTTCTCGAAATGGACCCCAACAGATTAAGACAGTGGATCATGTCCTCACAAAGAAAGATTAAAAAGAAACTTAAAGATTCTTGTGGCCATCAAGTTGTCACGCCGGAAAGCGTCATGCTGATGAACCAACGCGAGCTTATAAGAAAGGCTTTTACAAAAAGATATTGTGAGTATTTTGACAGAGACGCTCTGGATGTTGACATGGTGACCGCCCTCAATAACATAGAAAAATACTCTCAGAGGATTACAAAACTTCCATTTTTGCCACAGCCCTTATTTATCTTGCTGAACGCGATATCGGAGCAGAAAGATTTTACTTTAGATCTGGATAAAATCAGGGTCTTTACCGGCGAAGATGAAAACTTAAGCGACTACATAGAATGCTGTCCTCTCATAAATGCGTCTGTATTGTACGCCGCAAATGCGATTTTTGATCCCGATGCGCCTAAAAAAAGCTATAAAGATTGTTTTAAACCAATGTCGCTGGAAAGACTTTCCATGCTCCTCTTTGTCATGATCTACAAGGTCGGCATTTATGAGTTTGCAAAGGATTTAAGGCAACTGCAGGAATATCATGAGTTTCACACGTTGGGATTAAAGATGGCCAAGCTCTTAAAACCGCATTTGCCAAGTAATGTCGATTATAATGTATTGCAACAGGCGCTCACATTGCAGGGGATCGGCACAAATGTGCTTTATAACATACTGGCACCATCTTTAAGCGAAGAAGAAAGCACCAGAGCTTGCGTATCAAAAGAAAAACATCTGCAATATAATTTGACCTATTCAGAAATGGATCTCATCAATCATTTTTATCACCCGTATGTCAGCGCTCAAGTAGCGTTTAACTGGGGATATGATGAAAAAGTCGTAAATATTCTGCTTGAGCACCACAGCGAAGACTACAGCTCTGTAGCACCGGAGTGTGCCTGCCTTAAATTAATCAACCGGTTTAACGATAAGGATTTTAGGATCGAAAACAAGGATGATATCGACCTGATGATCAATGACTTTGAACAGCTCAAAATAAACAGAGACGACCTTTTCACTGTCGTTTGCGAGATGGATCGACTTAAGGATGAAATGATCAAGGCATCATCCAGCCTTATTGATGTCAAGAGCAGTCAGGCCAAAAAGGTGACGCAGGAAAAGATTAAGAGCTTTTCAGGCAAGGTCAAAGAAAGCAGAATGTCAGGCATAATTCAGATTTATGAGGGTGATTATACCGCCAAGGATTTTAGATTTGATCCCGAGTATCTTCTCGCGCTCAAAAACGAATGTTATCTGCTTATTAATTCTCTATACGAAAATCTTTTAACCAGAAGAGATAATGAGCCCTACGAAAAATTTGAAAAAAGGGCACTGAACCTTCAGTTGGCCGCTGATGTTGTCATGTCTAGCCATGATGTCGTCGCCAAACGCCTTGGTGTCGATGTTCTTGAGTTAAAAAACAGGCTGGGCAGGATTCTTTAATATATATTATGAGTTTGTTTGCCAATAGATACGAGATTATACACTCTCTTGGTTACGGCACAACCGGCGGCGTGGAGCTTGTTCATGATACGCTGACCGGCAAAAGATGCGCCCTAAAACTGCTCAGAGGCTCCCGCGGCAGGGGATACTCTTCAACACTTTCCGGTTTTCAAAAAGAATTTGAGATACTCAAAGAAATCAATCACCCCAACATAGCAAGAGTTTACGATGCCGGTTATGATAACGACACTGAAAAAAGCTATATCACTACAGAATATGTACCCGGCAAGGATTTGTTTAAAACGTCTGAAAACTTGCAGTTCGTAGAAGTCGAAGAAATGTTTGTGCAGACCCTCAGGGCGTTAAATTACCTGCACTATAAAAAAATATATCATCTGGACATTAAACCTCAAAACATACTCGTCATTCAAGAAGACGGCACATTCACGGTTAAGATTATTGACTTTGGTTTTGCCAATTTTTTTGAGGGTAGACTTGCCAAAAAAAAATTGGAAGAAGACGCGGACAGCGTGATCATCATCGGAACACCGGCCTATACAGCCCCTGAAATAATTAGCGGTGATGGTCACGATGGACGAACCGATCTTTATTCGCTGGGATGCGTGTTTTATGAGGCCCTGACGAGACAACTCCCCTTTAGATCTCTTAACAGAAATCCGGGTGAGGTACATCAAAAACACATTCACGAAAAACCAAGACCGCCAAAAGAACTCAATGACCATATTCCGGATTATTTTAACGATATCATACTCAATCTCATGGAAAAGGACAGGGCAGGAAGGCCGCATCTGGCTGAAGATGTTATAAAAGAGATCAATCTCTTTAAAAATAAACCCTATGACATTGAAACCCCCGAGACAAGAAAGAGCTATTTACTAGAAAGCGGCACACTCATTGGCAGAGATAAAGAAAAAGACAGGTTTATAAAATATTTTAACGACCGAATCAAAACAGAGGAATACAATAAGGCCCCTTATTTGGTGATTACGGGCTTAAACGGCTGCGGCAAATCAAGATTTTTAGCCGAGTGCAAGTTTGAGGCACAAAAAACCTTTGGTGTGGATGTCATCACATGGTCTGAATTTGAAAAAAAACTCTTGGAGGATATTAAGACACCATGTCTGGTAATTGGAGATGATATACATATAGAGAAACACCACATCACCAAACTGACATACGGATTTGAAGACGAGAGACTGCTGGCAGTCCTTACAACAAGTCAGGATAATATACCGTGTGAAGAAGAAAATATTATCAGATTAAACTATTTTAGCAAAGATGAGGTAGGACAATATGTTAAAGACACCGTGGGCATAGATCAGATAGAAGAAAACATCATTGAAGATCTTTATAAATACACAAACGGCGGTTGTCCGCTGTATCTGGTTCAGTTTTTAAAAGCAAACTTTGCCAATGGGTATCTTATCGACTCATACGGGAGATGGTCAGATAAGGTTTTTAACGATATTGTTTGCGAGTTAAAACACATTGGCTTTACAGATTTTATCAAATCGGATCTCGTTTCAAAAATTAAAAGTCTTAATCTGGACGAAACACACCTCGATGTTTTATACATGATGGCCTTGGCCGACAAGCCCACCCTGACCGATATCAAAGAACTAACATGCGGTCATGTTATCGAGGAAAAATTGGAATTTTTTGTCAATGAGGGCATTTTAAAAAATGATCCGGAGGTCAGGTTTGTATTTGCAAATCCACTTTATAAAGAAATTTTTTTAGAACAAATGCCAAAATCTCTTAAAGAGCAATACTGCGATCACATTGCCGATCACTATGAGTTTCAAAGTGGGGATGAAGAAAAGAGGCTTTATTTCAGGGGAAGGGGATCAGGACCCGAAAGTGCGGACTGTTTGTTGAAGTTGGCAAAAATCAATGAAAAGAATTTAAATTATAATGAAGCCATAGATAACCTGAAAGAGCTGCTTAGGAAAGACGTTGCTGATAAAAACAAACCGGCAGAGGCAACTCTTACATTGGGTGAAATTTATATTGCAAAAGGAGAATACGACAAGGCAAGCAAATATCTTAACGGCATCATCGAATACAAAGATCAAATCGCCAGTATTTATATTGTAAGGGCGTACGAACAGCTTGGCATTTGCTGCTACAGGAAAAAACTCTTTAGTGATGCAACGGACTACTATTTAAAGGCGTTGGGGCTTATAGAAAACAAAAAAGATTACTCTCTGACGGTTGCAAATATTAAAATTCGCATGGCAATTATTGAAATAGAGCAGGGTCATATTGAGGAATCGGAAAGATTGTCTGAAGAGGCCTTTCAGTTGTGTGAGGGGTTTGTTAAAGCTGGTGATGGTGTGGAAAACGTATCGAAGGATAGTGATTATATTTACTATGAGAAGGGTGAGTTTGAAAAGGCAGAAGCCCTGCTGAAAAAGCAGATAGCCATGCTCAAAGATAATAACTATCTTGATCAGTATCCCAGAGCGCTCTACAAATTGGGTGCGATATATGTCAAAATGGGCCGTTTTAAAGAGGGGGAAAAGGTCCTTTTGGAGTGTCTTGATATTGTAAAACAAAGAAAGATTCCAAGCTGGGTTTTTGGGGTTTATAATGAGTTGGGTATTTTATCTGAAAAAGAAAATAATTATCACAAGGCCAATGACTTCTTTAAACACGCGCATGATCTTGCGGTAAAAACTTCAAAGAGCGAAACAAATATATTTGTTGCGGTTTTTAATTTAGCCCGCTCATATGTGGCTGTTGAAAATCTCAATGAAGCAAAAAAACATTTTTTGTATCTGGCAAATCAAATTGAATTATCAAAAGACAAAGGCAATGCGGGCAACGATATCCTGATAGTTTCTTCTTACATAGAACTTGCGGCTATTTTAAGAAGGGAACAAAACTATAAAGAAAGCTTTGTCTGTCTTGAAAAAGCCGGCTTTTATTTAAAAGAAAAAAAATATTTAAAAAGCTATGAGCAGTATTATTTACAGGAACTTGCCCTTGTACATAAGGCAGAAAACGACGAATCAGCTCATAACAACATATTAAACCGTCTCATCAACCTTAAACTTGAGCCTTGGTTTAATCACAGAGAATATGAAAAGTGGTTGGCTCAAAACTTATCACTTTGATAGTGACACAATTTTCATAATGAGAATTTTGACGGTTTTGAATTTTTTTTAGCAATTCCAAAAAAATAGCTTAATAATAACAAGGCGATACAAAAAACAAAATTTGTGTATTAGGCACACTGTTTGCATAGATGTAATGCATGCGTAAATTTGCGGTGCTATCATGTTTTGTTATTTTTTTTACTCTTCTGTACTCCTGCACAGGGCCATCGAGGATTTTTACTGTTTCAACGCAAGATGGTGCTGTTCCAGAAAAAAATAATTCAGGCATCAGTAGTGAAACTGAAAACAACAATAACACTGTCAGCGAAATCGACGGTTCAGGTAACAACCCGGATTTAGAACCGTCAATGGGCACCGAGCTAGAACCAAGCACCCCAGCAATTAGTATTTATGAGCCTTCACTCAAAAAAGAGAAATTTTTGATATTCCAAAACGACCAACAAGGCAACGTCCCCGTGATTGCACAGGCAGGCGCAGTCGAAAATTTTGAGGCAGGGGATCAAATTGCAGTAAGCGCAGAAATATTTGTAGCAGAGTTAGCATGCAAAGCCCTTTCCCCGCACTCACCCCTTCTCCCCTTGAGGGAGAAGGTGGCCGCAGGCCGGATGAGGGGGGGACTCAGTGGCATCACCGATATCCTCATCCCCACCGCCCACGCCCAAACCACAAACACCTGCACCGATGATTTTACCTACTGCCCCATCGCTGATGATGGCTCCTACAAATGCTTTGTAAACCAGGGTGTCTCTACTGAAAAACTTTACTTCACAGTTGTTGACAGCGCCTGTAATCCCGCAACGGCCGTGGTTGTAGAGGATTCGGTGCAAGGCAATGTGTTTTACAATGCGGGTGCGCAGACGGATACGAAGGTTGTGGGGGATAGTGTTTATACGGTTGCTAATGGCAAGGCTGTGAAACTCGCCTACAACGATACTGATGAGCGTTGGGGTGTTGCTGGTAATTATGATGTGGGCTATCGCGCCTTTGATGCTAATGGGACTAAGCTTGCTTATGGTGATAATGATGCGTTGATTGGAGTCTTAAATCCTGATGGAGTGCAACTCTTTGACGTAACCGGTGATGTTGTAACCAACACCGGAGAAACTGGATGTATGGCTAATGATCTGAGAAAGCCTGTTTTGATGAAATCGCTTAATGGGGTTATTTATTGTGGGATGGGGGAGACTGTTGCGGTTAATGATGCGTATTTGGAAGCTGCAACGACTGAGGAAAAGATGTTGTATGCTAAAGATGGACACAAAAAAATTAAAATCATTGCCCCCGAAGATGGGCTTCAACTTGTGAAGGTGTTGGGGTTTGATAGTCGGGAGATTGATGGGGTGCCGTGGACCGTTGTGGCGTTTAGTGATGGCAAAGACGTGAGGTTTAGAGCCATTGAAGATGATGGTCATTTTGGTAAGGCAAAATGGATATCAGATGTTTGGAAGGAGTCTGCTCAGGTTAGCATCAAGGAAATAAGCTTTTATCAGGGTCAACAGAATGATTCTGACTACTCAAAATTTGCCATACTGGATTCAAAGAGTAACAAGGTTTGGTTTGGAAAGGCTAACATAAATTCAGGTGCATTTGTGTTGGACAAGAATGATTATGTTGCTGTCGGCAAAAGTCCCCAATCCATGCAGTTTAGCGAGACAAGTGGTAACCTATATGTCCTCAATCGTGAAGACAAAAACATATCTGTCATACCGCTTAAATCTGATACAGCGACTGCCATTGACAAACCAGCAGTTAAGAAAACTATAAATATTGCTGAATCAGTACCCGGTAAAACAATTAACTTTGCTCCAAACAGTTTTGCAATTAAAAACAAAAACCTATTTGTTGCAGATGAGACGACAAAAGCATTGATATTGGTTGATATAACTGAACAGGAAACACAATTACCAGACCCACCAGAACCAGAAGAGCCTGTTTTTAGTGATAACGATCAAGACGGCTTTAATTCAGATGTAGACTGCAACGATAACGATGCTACAATAAATCCAGATGCTGTGGAAATTTGCGGGGATGGCATTGACCAAAATTGCGATGATGTTGATACAGCCTGCTCACGCGGTGGGCGTTAATAGTCAAAAACGATTGCCAAAAATAAAATAAACCGAGCCTGACTGCGCCCCGCCTTTTCTATTGTAGGGGTCACCGACACCAATCTCTAGTTTGCCATCACTATCAATATCACCAAGAAATTTTGTCGACCTGCCTGCTTCAGCGCCGGTTTCTGTTTCGGCTCCGAGGATTTGAGCAGGACTTGAAGTAATACTAAGTGTGCCTACTATTGGCCCCTTAAAGAAATAAGCTTTCCCTGCATTTTGCGCCCCCAACAACAAATCCACATCCCCATCCCCATCCTGATCCGCCGCATCAATGGCGTAAGATGAATCACCAAGCTCAGAACCATACTCACCGCAGATATACGCATAGGAATTAGCAGAAGTCAGCGTCTTGCTGGTCAGAGGATCACTATCAATATAAATAGCACCAGAATCAGTGCCATTGCAGTCGTTATATCGCGCACCAATGATTAAATCTGGTAATCCATCAGCATTAAAGTCAGCATTGTTATTAGCAAACAAAGCAGAACCAAACTTAGTGCCAGATGCTCCAGTTATCACAAAATCTGCATCATCAGCCGTTATTGATGACAAAGGCGCTGCGCTACCAAGAAAAATGTAAACGCGACTGTCTATGTCTGCAGAAATAGCAATATCCGAAAATCCATCATCATTAAAATCTGCAGCAACAGCTCTAAATCCAAAGTTTGCGTTTGCGCTAATGCCAGTAATGGTTACGTCTGCGCCTGTTAACGAGGTTGTTAAACCATCATCAGCGATTGGACCAAATATAATGTAAGCTTGCCCGGCATCCATGCCACCATCATTATTAACAGGTGCAGCAATTAAAATATCGTTGTATCCATCACCATTAAAGTCACCTGCGGAAGCTACTTCACCACCGGCACCGTCAGGCGCAGCCTTGCCCGTCCACTCATGATCTGAATCGGATAATAAAGTTGCGGTTGCTATAGGTCCAGTTAACAAATGTGCGCTGCCTGTATTAGAAGTACTACCTGGCGAGCCAATTAAAATATCGCCTTTACCATCGTTATTAACATCACCAACGTAAGACAAATAACTACCAGCCCAATCTCCACTATTCTCACCAGAGATCATAATATAATCATTTGAATCCCAACCATTTACAGGATTACCGGGAAGGATAAAAGAATACCCAGTCCAATAAGGAGCATTAGCACGCCAGCCCGGAGCCCCAACAA